>DAOLYC010000278.1:0-3839 GCA_035425605.1 Ferruginibacter sp. | reverse complement strand
ACTGGTAATCAAAGCCACTGGTCTTGATCAATCAATTATCGAAAAACTCAAAAATAACTGTAGGTGCAGATGCGCTGGCAAGAATTAATACCCTTAAACCCGACTTGTGTTTTTTGGGAATCAATGCCATTCACCCACAGCACGGTATAACAGATAGCGACTGGGATGTGGTGCAGCTAAAACAGGCTATGACTGAGACTTCTCAAAAAGTGGTATGTTTAACCATTTCAGAAAAGCTTAGCAGCATACAACCTATTCATATTTGCGGACTTGATAAGATTGATATTTTAATTACAGAATTACCAAACGAAGACCCGGCATTACAACCATATAAAGCAGCAGGCATAACAGTAATATAATTTAAATTTTAAGTATAATTTTTTTAACCACCAAAACATGACTATATGAGAAAAATTACAAACAGATTGATTGCTTTTCTGTTTTTCTTAATTCCCGTTATCTGCCAGGCACAAAACAGTATTTCAGGCAGAGTACTTACCGATGATGGTGTAGCTGTTGAAGGAGCTACCATACTTATAAAAGGTAATACTGGCGGCGTTAAATCAGATGCACAGGGAAATTTTACAATAACTGCCAAAAAAGGCGATGTACTTGTAATTACCTATGTAGGATTTATTGGCCAGCAGGTAACTGTAAAAGATGCAGGAGCTATTATTGTAAAATTAAAACTGGTTGATAAAACCATGGAAGAAGTAGTTGTTGCCATGGATATTAAAAGAAACCCTAGAGAATTGGGCTATTCGGTACAATCGGTTAAGGGAGATGAAATACAGAAAACCCAACGAGAAAACTTTGTAAATAGTTTACAAGGAAGGGTTGCCGGCCTTACGGTTACACCTACATCAGGTACCGCTGGTGCATCTTCCGGTATTGTTCTTAGGGGCTTTAATACTATTTCGGGTACTAACCAACCATTATTTGTTGTGGATGGAATTATAATTGATAACCAAACATTAAACTCAAACTCACAAAGTAATAGCGGAATTGGACTTGCCAGCGACGGAAATAACAGGAATAACGACAACACAAACCGGATAGCAGATATTAACCCGAGTGATATTGAGAATGTAACCGTTTTAAAAGGCCCCGAAGCAACAGCGCTTTATGGAAGCCAGGCCAGTTCAGGCGCTATTGTAATTACTACCAAAAAAGCAAAAGGTACCAATGGTAAGATATTAGTTAGTTACGATAATAATTTCCGGTTTCAAAAAATTAACCGGTATGGAAAAATAAATAATGATTTTGGACCTGGGTCGGCAAATAATGTTCCTGCAGCAGGACCAATTTTTGGATTTACATCTTTTGGCCCTGCTTGGGCTCCCGGTACTACTTTTTACGATAACTTGCATCATTTTTTTGAAACAGGATTTTCTCAAACGCATAATTTGGGTTTGGAATTTGGTACTAAAAATGTAGGATTCAGGGTATCAGGACAATTTTTTGATAATAAAGGGGTAGTTCCTAACAACACTTATAGAAAATACAATTTTAAAATAGCTAACACTACAAAAATTGGCAAGTATGTTACGCTAACCCCAGCCATTGCCTATACCAATGCCAACAACTTACGTCCGCTTAAGAGCTCTTCTTCAACTTTAGGTTCTGGTGGTTACCTGGTTGAATTGTATCAATGGCCAGCCAATAAAGACGTACGCAATTTTGAAGATGCAAATGGTAATAAAATACTATTATTTAACCCAAATGTAAATTCAGATTTCGACAACCCTCTTTGGAGTGCTAAATATAACCGTAGTGCTGATAAAATAAGCCGTGTAATTGCTACAATGGGTATTGATATAACAACCCCACTACCCTGGCTAACTTTGGCTGGCAGGTTTGGTTATGATACTTATAAAAATAATGGATATGTATTAACTCATCCTCAATCTTATATGTTATCAACTGCTACAGGAGGAAGTCTTGATAACTATTACAGAACTTATTCTGGATACAATCATACCATAACAGCAACTGCCAAGAAAAAATTTGGCAAATTTAGCACAAGGCTAATGATTGGTACCATGTGGCAAGATTTTGAAACTAAACAATTTGCTATTTATGGTACAAATTTAATTGACTCTACCGGTACAGATAGTAGCAATACCACAGTTAATACAAGAAGGCGTTTACTTAGAAACAATAATGGCTTACCCAATTTAAATGTGTTTAGAGAGCTTGCATATTTTGGTGAAGCATCGGTTGGGTTTAATGACTATGCTTATTTAACATACTCTCACAGGTTCGAATCTGCATCTCCAATTCCAAAAGCTAACAGAAATTATAACTATCCCGGTGTAAGCTTAAGCCTTATTGTTTCAGATATATTACCAGTATTAAAAAGAGGCGATATATTGAACTATTTTAAATTAAGAGCTTCATTAGCAAACACGGCCCGCTTGAATGATCCATATTCTAATCAATGGTTTTTTGTAAATAATTTTAGCAGTACAACCTTACCTGTTACCTATACTTATGGGTACACCAATGCAAACCCAGATTTAAAACCAGAAAAGCAAAGTACTTATGAAATAGGCGCCGAGTTCAGGTTTTTAAATAATGCTATTACTCTTGAAGCAGCTTATTACAACACACTTTGTACTAACCAAATTGCTCAGGGCTTTAGGGCCAGCTATGCAACTGGATATATTTTAAATACACAAAATGCTGCATCATTGCGTAACGAAGGAGTTGAAATAACTTTAAATCTAACTCCTATTAATAAACAAAACTTAAACTGGAATATCAATTTCAACTTTAACCACATGTGGAGTAAAGTATTATCACTCCCTGCTTCTATCGGTGTCTATAATGATTTTTATAATTCCGATACATATATTTCTAATGTAAGGGCTGGTTTAGTTAGAAATAATTCAACACAAACTTTAACAGGTTCAAAATATACAAGAAACAATGCCGGCCAAATAATCATTGACCGTAATACTGGAATTCCTTTGGTTACAAGTGGTAATTCTATCATAGCCGACAGAACACCTGATTTTAGTCTTGGTACTTTAAATACAATCCAGTACAAAAACTGGAGTCTTAGCTTTCTATGGGATTTAAGAGTTGGTGGTGATATTTATAATGGCACCGATCAATTACTTACCAGGATTGGGAAAAGCGAACGTACTGCAGATAGAGGAACAGCAAGAGTAGTACAAGGTGTACTTAATGACGGAAATGAAAATACAACTAATCCAACAGTTAATACACTGACCATAGTTCCCCAATATTTAAGCAGCTATTACTCCAGTATGCCAGATGAAGAATTTGTTCAAAAAGATGTAAACTGGTTCAGGTTAAGGGATATTACATTGAATTATAAATTATCCCCAAATACCTTAAAGCATATAAAAGCAATAAAAGGGCTAAGTGTTTTTGTAACCGGCAGCGACCTATTGTTGTTTTCTAATTATTATGGAGTAGACCCTGCTGTTAACGCAAACAATCCTGGTACCGGAGGTGTTGGCGGATATGGAATGGACCTGGGAAGCACTGCTACTCCTTTAGGAATAAGTTTTGGTTTAAGGGCTAACTTTTAATGAACTTTTAATTATTGACTTTTAAAAATAATAATATGCAAAACAATATTTTAAAATCATTTCTTTTGCTTGGTGGGCTTTGCCTTTTAGGGATCACATCCTGCAAGAAGAGAATTGAAGATGCTTATTTAAATCCCAATGCTCCTGTTGTAATACCAATTGAAACTATTCTGCCAGGTGTAATAGGTAGTTTTACTGCATTCAATTCAGCAGCAGGAACTAACTATGGTGTACAACAGGATGATATCTTGCTTGGACGATATATTCAATATTGGG
>DAOLYC010000277.1:0-3842 GCA_035425605.1 Ferruginibacter sp. | reverse complement strand
CCTTTACTGTTTACTGTTGGTCCATTATAGTAACCAAGCTTTGTGTCTTCGGCACCGGTTAAACCAATAGCGCTTGCCTGAAACATCAGTTCTCCATCAGGATCTGCAACTGTATGGCCACAAACCTGGTCTTTCCATAATGATTTATAGCTTGGATTTAATCCATGCTGACCCGAAGTAATAATATCATTACATTCGTCTCTTGCTATTTGGTAATAACTCAGATAATTTGATCCTCTTTTAATAGTTCCATCCTGCCTCAAAGAATAGCCTCCTCTAAACAATGCAACTCTTGCACGCAATCCTTTAACAACTCCTTTAGTAATTCTTTCATCGGTTTGATCGCCAATAGAGCCTACTTCATTTCTCCATGGCACTAAATCTTCTGCAGTTTTTAAATCAGCTAATAACTGGCCATATAATGTATCCCTGTCAACCCTTGATGGAAAAGGATTACTTGCAGCCTGTGCGTAAGCCGGTTGAAAATGTTGTGGCAAATCGCCCCAAATCATGATAGCTTCCAGGTAAAATTGTGCTCTTAAAGTGAGTGCTTCGCCATACATACGTTGTAATTGTTTCTTCTCCTGTTCTGTACCCTTGCTGTATAAATTCATTTTTGGAATATTATCAATACAGATATTGGCATATTCTATACCCTGGAAAAGTTGGTTAAATGGTTTTTCAAGTTGTGCGTTGCCTGATGTAGCTGTATAACGTGCAATATCTCTGCGATCGTTATCGCCCCCACCTGTAGGGCCTTGTGTTTCATCATTATCTACCGTATAATACAAACTTAAGCGAATTCCAAAACCCTGGTCGCCAACCAGGCGGCTATACACGCCAGCTATGGCCTGTTGGGTACTGGCAACATCGCTGAATACCATTTCGGAACCAACTTCTGTTATGGGTTTTTGATCAAGATATTTTTTACAACTTGCTAATAAAAACAGTAAACCTGTTAACATCAACAAAGTAAAGCGATTTAAAATTTTTGAGTTCATATAGCTGATTTTAAATTGTATTGATTAAAATGATGCATTAATTCCAAAAATAAAACTGCGACTTTTTGGATAGGCTGAATAATCGAGCCCCGGCGTTAAACCACTGTTGCGTACACTTACCTCGGGATCGTAACCAGAATAACTGGTAAGCACTGCCAGGTTATTAGCGGTTACGTATAAACGAAGTTTACTCATGTGTAACCTGGTTAATTTATTTACAGGAAAAGAATAGCCAACGGTGATATTATTTAACCTAATAAACGATCCGTCTTCAATAGCCCAGGATGAAGGATAAAAAGCGCCAGCACTTTTAATAGGCTGCCATATGGTGGCATTTGCATTTAATGCGGCAATTTTATCGGGCGATACGCCATAAGCGGTTGTGCCCGTTACCCATTGGGTTGTTTGCCCGTTGGCATCAACAATTTTCCATCTACCCGACATAATATCCAACATGTTAGCATTATTAGTATATGCATTTGACAATTCAATTTTATTGGCATTGTATATATCATTGCCATAACAAAAATTCACAAATAAACTCATATCCCAGTTTTTATAAGTGAATTGCTGATTTAAACCACCTGTAAATTTAGGTGTGGGGTTTCCTATAATTTTTCTATCGTTATTCAAATCAACAAAACCATCACCATCCAGGTCTTTAAATTTTACAGATCCCGGCTGAACAACAGTGATAATAGCCGCATCACTTACTACGCCTGCTTTAAGTGTATATGCCCCTGTTGTTGTATTGTAATCAAAATCATTCAGTGTATAAAATCCATCATTAACCAAACCATACATAGCTCCAACAGGCTGACCAATTTGTTCTATATAATCTGTTGGCTGGCCAGATACACCCCAACTGGCGGCCGGATAAAAATATTGTTGGTTTATGCCTAATTGTTCAATCTTGTTTTTATTGAACGACATATTGAAATTGGCTGACCACGTAAAATTATTTTTCTTTTGGAGGATGATGGCATTTAACTGAAGGTCTAAACCTTTATTAGATGTTTTACCAACATTTTGTAATTGAGAAGAGTAACCATAAGTTGATGCAACAGGTACATTAAGTAACAAATCGCTTGAGGTATTGTAATAATAATCCACACTCATATCAATACGCCTGTTAAGCATTGTAATGTCCAGTCCAAGATTTCGGTTTACAGTTGCCTCCCATTTCAAATCAGAGTTAACAAGTGAAGTTGGATAATACCCATTGATAGAATTATTATTCAATCCATAATAAATGTTACCGTTGTTACTATATGTTGTTAGGTATAAATAATCCTGGATACGGTTATTACCTATTTTACCATAACCCACACGCAGTTTTAAATCATTGATGAAGTTAACATGCCCCATAAATTTTTCTCTTGAAATTCTCCATGCAGCCGATACAGATGGGAAAGTACCCCATTTATTACCGGGGCCAAATTTAGATGCTCCATCTTCTCTAACATTTGCAGATAAAAGGTATTTATCTTTATAAGAATAATTTATCCTGCCAAAAAAAGATAAGCTGGTGTACCTTGTTTTTCCAAGTCGTGGATAACCATTAAAGGCTGTACCCATATCCAGGTTTTTAAATGCAGTATTATACGAAGTGAAATTAGGAAACGAACCATACAGGCTGGAACGGCTTTCGGTTTTCAAATCATAGGTTTCTTCACCAACTAAAATATCAATGTCATGATTTTTTCTGATTCCTTTTAATGAATACGTTAACACATTTGAGTTAGTGAAAGTTTTTGCTTTTACAGAATCTAAACGTACAATGGGTTTTGCACCACCTTGTGTAACAGCATAAGGTGCCAGCGAATCGCTAAACTGCCTGTCCATTCTTTTTGAAAAATCATACCCAACTGTAGTTTTAAATGTTAGGTTTTTTAATATCTTCCAACTTACATTAGCATACACATTGAAAACATTGGTAGTTTTTTTACGGTATTCGGAGTTTACGAGCAATATTGGGTTTACCAAAATCAAACCATTACCTGCAGATGGATCTGCATAAGGATCCTGGTCTTCAATGTTTTGATTGGGAGAAAGAAAAGGCTTGTATTTAACAGCATTCCGCAACCTGTTATACGAAGTTCCCTGGTCTGACGAAACACCAGCACCATAAACATCTGTATGTGTATACCTGGTACCAACTGCTAATTTTATATTATTGGTTATTTTATAATCGGCTTTTAAATTAAGTAAATGCCTTTTATAGCTTGAGTTTAAAACAACAGCTTTATCATCATTGTAAGTATATCCAAAATCGTAGGTTATTTTTCTGTTTCCACCGCTGGCCGATAAGTTATGTGTTTGCATAAAACCGGTGTTTCCAAAAACTTCTTTTTGCCAATCTACCACATCTACATTTTGATAAACCGATAAAGTATCCCAGGTAGTTCCATAATCATTTGTAAATGTTGTACTGTCAGTACTACTTCCTCTAGATCTTTCTGACTGGTAGTAAATAAAATCATAAGGACTCATTACCTTTAGTTTCTTTGCAAGAAATTTTACACCTACGTAACCATTATAACTAAGTTTGAGTTTACCGGGTTTGCCCGATTTTGTGGTAATGATAATAACTCCATTTCCGCCTCTTGCTCCATAAATAGCAGTTGCAGCAGCATCTTTTAAAACATCTATACTTTGTATATTTTGAGGAGACAAAGCAGACAGGCCATTTTCTACCTGAATACCATCAACTATATATAAAGGTGTATTATCGCCGGTAATTGACATACCGCCACGAACCCTAATGTTTATTTGAGCATCCGGCGAACCTTCGGCAGTCGTTGCTGTTACACCTGAAAGTCTTCCATTTAACGCTTCGGC
>DAOLYC010000276.1:0-3849 GCA_035425605.1 Ferruginibacter sp. | reverse complement strand
CCTGATACAGCGGCGCTAAAGAATTTTACATCACCATACATTTGTTTTGAGCAAAAGAACGATTATAGGAAGGGAGATTTTATTGTGAATTATTTGAACAAGAAAACTCCAGGACAGGCTCAATACATAGTTACCAATTTTGGCGGTGGCGGCCATTGCTGCTGGGGTAACTTCTATGGCAATGGGAATACAGCTCCTAATAAATTCACAGAACTAAATGGTAAGGACTTGTACGGCTGGCTTGCAGAGCAAAACAATACAATCGTTTTAGGGATTACAACATTAAAATTCAGCAGGTCAGGTAAAATCTTAAAATGGAATGTGGACAGCGAAACAGACGTGGATAGTTATGAGGTGCAAAGTACTATTGATGGCCGCAATTACAAAACAATTAAAACTTTAAAACCTAATGGTAAAAAGAATTATAGCCTTATTGTTGATTAGCATGGCTTACTCATGCACGGCAACTCAGCCGGTAGCCGAAGAAAACAAACCGGCTAAATACAGGGTGGTAGTGCATAAAAGCAATGGTGAGAAAATAATATCAAAAACGCAGTAACAATTAAAACTTAAATAACATGGAACAATTTGGAATTGAAAACCTAACAAAGGTGGTTGAATTTGGGGCAAAGCTCGGTGAAGGTGTTGCCGATATTTTGCAGGACGGCAAAGTGGAGCTGGGCGAAGCAGCAGCGTTATTACCTACCCTTATGGAGGTGCCGGGCATCCTGGCGAATAAGGATAAGATTAAAGAAGAAGTAAACGATTTATCGGATGCTGAAAGGGCGCAGCTTAAAGAAATTTTTGCCGGCGAATTTGACCCTGCGGATGATAGTCTGGAAAACAAAGTTGAGAAATCAATAAATGCAACAGTTGCCATACTGGATTTAATTGATGCATTTAAGAAAGATTCATAGTGTTGGTTTTTTTCATTTTTACGGTTAAAAAAAACAAAGGGGCGATGTTTCTACACCAGCCCCGATTTTAAAACAAAACGCATGAAGAAGATAAACATATACGCATTGGTTGTGTGGCTTATTATGATGGCCTTTATAGGTTATGTAATAGTGGTTGACTGGGACAAACTGGGATGGTGGAACTTGCTCGGCGTGGGGATAGTAATAATTCTCGGATATACTTCATTGGCAACAATAAAAAATATTGACAAATGACACCTGCTGAGGAAAGGGAAATAAAAGGAATTTCTTTAAAATCATTATTCTGGTTATTGGGCAGCACTATCACTATTGTTGCTACTGTAATGGGTATCTATTCAGGTATTGGCCGCCAGTTCGATAATCTTTCAAACAAAGTAGAACGCATGGGTTCGGAGTTTGGCAGCAATAACCGCATTAGCGAGATTAGAATTAAACAGCTTGAGGTGAGGCTCGATGCGCTGGAATTGCAAATTGATAATTTACAGCAGAAAAAATAAACGATTTACTAAACCAAAAACACAATTAAAATGGCACTTTCAAATCCAAAACTTTTAAACCTTTTCACAGTATTGGTAATGTTTTTTACCCTGTTCCAGGGGCTTATCCCAAGCCTGCCCATTAATGATACTGCCATCATTAGCGCAGTAGTAATGTTCCTTGTACAAGGATTAACGGCATGGCGGCAGGCATTTTCGCAAAACATAAGCAATGCCTCTTTATGGCCCACTATTATTATTGCTACCGTAGCAACGTTGGGAGGACTTAACGATTTGTTCAATGTGGTTCAAATAAGCGAGGTGGCAGGTCAATGGATAAGGTTTTCAATAACAGCATTAACAGCTATTCTTAATTTATTAAGCACCATTTTATGGCCCGTAAAATCAGTTGGCTAATATTATTATTCATCATTGCCGGTTGCTACCCTTTAAAAAAAGCAGAAAAGCAAACCGATAAGGCTTATGATAAATACCCGGCTATGGTTGCCGGGAAAACCCGTGCATGGTTCCCTTGTAATACTATTGACAGCACAGTTACTTTTGATACCACAAAGGTAAACGACAGCAGCGCATATTTTAAGGCTAAGGCAGACAGCCTTTTGAAAGTTAAACAAAAGATATTAACCGAAAAAGAATTAGTCTATAAAGACACCTGCACATCAATTAAGGATGAATATCAGAGCGGCTTTGATTTGGGCTATGAAACGGGCTACTACTATGGCAAAACCGAATCGAAAAAAGATACCATTCTCAAAATCATTAATAAAAGTTTTGAAGACAGCAGCAAGATTTTTATTGCCGAGACAAAAGCTAAAGACCTTCAAAAAGAAAACGCCACACTCGATAAAATAATATATGCGAAAAACCGGTTCTTATGGGCAGCAGCCATCTTTGCCTTGCTTGGGTGGTTACTCGCTGCCTTATTTCTTTATTTACTCGGTAAACGAAAATGAAAATAGCAATTGACGATATTAAACTGATAGCAAAAAACTTTGGAATTGAGCCTGCTATGTTCCTGGCATTTATAGAAGTTGAGAGCGGCGGCAAAGGATTTGACGATTTAACCGGCAAAATACTTATACAATTTGAGCCCTCATGGTTCAGGAAGAAAGTAGCATACGCCCCATCTGGAGCATGGAGCGTGAATAAAGTAGATGTGCAAAGTAAAGAATGGGTAGCTTTTAATGATGCCTTTAAAATCAACCCAAATGCAGCAATGGAGAGTACTTCAATCGGTTTGCCGCAAATCATGGGCTTTCATTGGAAATTACTCGGCTATAAATCAGTCGGCGAAATGTGGGATGATTTTAAAAGAGGTGAATACCAGCAGGTGTTAGCATTGGCCAGGTATATAAAAGCAAACCCGAAACTGTATAGTGCCATAAAACGTAAAGACTGGCACATGATTGCTTACCTGTATAACGGTTCACAATATAAGAAAATGGCAAAGAAATGGGGTAGGGAGCCGTACAATATAAGCCTGGAGAAAGCCTATAAAAACGAATTGCACCGGAGTTTTTAAGTCCATCCATTATTTCAAGTAGCCGTGCATCTATTATGGTTTTTGGTGTGGGCATTTTACTTAATTAAAGCTGCTTTAAAAAGAGGGTAGAAAGTGACTTTATTTTATCTTTATTTTTTTCTTTTACATCAATATCAGAATACACATCGTTATAATATCTTCTTACAGAAATTAGCTTCTTAACCGATAATTCCTCTAACTGGGATATACTTATTGAGTATTGATGATAATAATGGTCTGATTCATATTGACCAACACCTATATTATAAGATTGAACTGAAGTGGGATATATTTTAAAAGTTGTTTTATCTTCAAAGAGGAAAATCATAGGGTCGTTAATCCCAACCGTACCAACAGCAATCGTACCCATTAATATTAAAAAGCAAGTAGAATCAACGCTTCTAAGTTTAAATTTAAAAACGTTTGTAAACCCCGCAGCAATATTTACATATTCTGTATTAACCCTTTTTTGTCCAGTAAATTTGTCTACTTCAACACTTTCAATTTTTTGACCTTGTACAAAAAAGTGAAACATAATAAGTGGGATAAATAATAATGTCCTTTTCATCACTTAAATTTTTATTTTTAGTATTTCCGGTGTTAGTAACAATGTGGATAACTTTTGTTCCCTTAAATTTGTTATTAATAACTTTTGTTCCTTATATTTGCTGTCGTAACAAAAATAACAACAAATTATGCAATTATCCAAATTAGTTATAGAGAAATTAAAAACCACTACAGATTTGAGGTTAAGGGTTGCATTGGCTTTAGGAATTGAAGAAATTTCTGTTAAGCGTGCTTTGGAGAGAGGAAGTAAAACACTTAATGATTTCAGAGCCATTAATGTAATCAAAGCTGAAACCGGCCTCACCGAAGAAGAAATCTTTAAAAC
>DAOLYC010000275.1:0-3861 GCA_035425605.1 Ferruginibacter sp. | reverse complement strand
ACAAATGCAACTATACTAACTTCAAATACCGGTGTTAATACACTTAGCTTTTCTCATACCACTTCTATCTATACATCCAATTATTATTTTGCAAAAATAACCCAGGTTGATGGTGATATAATTTGGACGGCTCCTATTTGGGTGTACAGGGATGCTGTTGTTTTACCAATAGTGTTATTAAAATTCGCTGGCGTGCAACATGATGCTAACATCAATTTAAACTGGCAAACATTAACTGAAACCAATGTAAATTATTTTGAAGTGGAACATAGTGCAGATGGGGAGCATTTTAAAAAGATTGGTATCGTATCAAGTAAATTTCACAATAGCGATTTGCCTACCAATTACTACATGCAGCATGATGCTCCCGTAAATGGTTTAAATTTTTACAGGCTTAAGCAATTTGATATGGATGGTAAATTCATTTATTCTGATATTATTGCCGTACAGTTTAATTATTCGATGGTACAAAAAATTAAAATCAACCCTAACCCCGTCTTTAATACCCTTAATATGGAGATGTCTGTTTTAGAAAACAGTAACCTTCATATTAAAATATACAATACATCAGGCAGGGAAGTAAAGTCTTTTATCGCTACAGTTTCTATAGGAAAAAATAATTTAAGTACAGATGTTTCTAATTTACCTAATGGCACTTACATAATGGTAATCATCAATAAAAATGAAAGAGTTGCCGAAACTAAATTTGTAAAACAATAAAGCCCCAACTTTTTATTTAAAAACTTCTTCAATAACTTTTCCCACATTACCGTTGGGCATTTGTATATGTAGCATGGCAGCAATGGTTGGTGAAATATCAGTCATAAAAACCTGCCTGTTACTTTTACCGGGCTTTACTTTCCAGCCAAACCAAAGTAAAGGAATATGAGAATCGTAAGGATTCCATAAACCATGGGTAGTACCTTTTTTACCACCGGCAAAATATCCAGGCTTTATTGAAAACTGAATATCGCCACTTCGTTTTGGATTATAGCCGTTTATTGTCATTTGTTTTTGTGGTTCGGGCATAGTTACGGCTTCAATATCTTCGTTAACAAAAGCATTAACAATAAAAGGTTTTTGTTTTAGTGTTTTAATGATAAGTTTTTTTACTGCGTCCACATCTTTTGCAGCAATAACATCATCATTTAAATACACCTGGTAATTCATTAATGTACGAATTGCTTTTTTAATTCCTAAAGTAGAAACAATAGCTTCATCTAATTCTTTTTCAATTTCTTTGTTTTCAATTATGCCTGCTGGTATTTTATTTTCATTTAAAAAGGCTGGCACATGTGCAGCGCCATGATCGGCAGTGAGGAAAAAAAGATAATTTCCCATGCCAACGGTTTTGTCTAAATACGATAAAAAATCAGCAATATCCTTATCCAGCCTTAAATATGCATCTTCTGCTTCTATTGAATTTGGCCCAAAAGCATGACCTATATAATCGGTAGATGAAATACTTACTGCTAAAAAATCAGTAACAGAATTTTTTCCCAGCTTTTCGTTTTCAATGGCCTCTTTTGCAAAATCAAAAGTATAAGTAGCAGCAAATGGTGTTGTTTTAAATGCATCAAATTTAGCTGATGCAGGTATTAAGGAAAGTTTATGCGGAAAAACAACCGACTTTTCTCCTTTTATATTTGCTTCATAAGGTTTATCATCAGCAGTACTTTGGTTGTACTTAGTTATTGGTAATATGGTGTTCCAATCCTTAAGCATGTAATTTGAAGCCAGGTTTTTTGCATTAAACTGGTTTACCCATCCCGGCAGGGTATTCATGTAAAATGAACTTGTTATAAATTTACCATCATCATACCAGTAGGCTGCATTGGCCGCATGGCCTGCCGGTAAAATTGCACCACGGTCTTTTAATGAAATACCAATTACCTTGCTTTTAAAATTTGTACTCAGCCTAAGCTCATCTGTAATAGTTGTAACCCATAAATTAGCCGGACTCATTTTGCCTGCATTGCTGTTGCTGCCAACTGTTTGTACGGTTGAATCTTCGGTACAATAAACACTGCGGTCAATAGTTTTATCAAACCAGTTATTACCAACTATACCAGTTATAGAAGGTAAACTGCCTGTATATACACAAGTATGCCCAACAGCAGTATAAGTTGGCAGGTAGGGTATAAAAGTATTTTCGTTGCTAAAACCCTGGTTAAGCAAACGTTTAAAACCACCGTTGCCATACAATTCATTATAACGGTATAGATAATCCCAGCGCATCTGGTCAATTACTAGCCCTACAACCAGTTTAGGCCTGGCTATTTGTGCAGTTAATGAAAACGAGAAGAATAATAGGAAAAAAGAGAAACAAATTTTTTTATTGAACATTTCAGTCAGTTTTTTTCAAAGATAATTATTAACAGCTTTAAATAATTCAAACTGGCCTGTTATGCTAATGTTATGAGGTTTGCTATCAAAGCCTTAATTTTGCAAATGAAAAATCAAACAATGCTCAACCAGCATCTATCACTAATATATAATTCCAAACACTTATGGCAGATATTTTTGAACGCCTGATTAAGAACTATGGCCCTATTGGCCAACATAGAGAAAGAGCCCACGGCTATTTTGCATTTCCAAAACTTGAAGGAGAAATTAACAGCAGGATGAAATTCAGGGGAAAAGAAGTTATAACCTGGAGTTTGAACAACTACCTAGGTCTGGCCAATCATCCCGAAGTACGTAAAGCTGATACCGAAGGCACAGCACAATACGGATTAGCATCGCCAATGGGTGCTAGAATGATGAGTGGCAATACAACTTTACATGAGCAATTAGAAAGTGAGCTTGCAAAATTTGTAATGAAAGAAGATGCCATACTGGTAAACTATGGTTACCAGGGAATGGTTAGTCTTATTGATGTTATTTGTAGCAGGCACGATATAATTGTGTATGATGCAGAAAGCCATGCTTGTATTATTGATGGGCTTCGTTTACATCCCGGGCATAGGTATGTATTTAAGCATAATGACCTGGAAGATTTGGAAAAACAATTACAACGCTCTACAGCATTAATTGAAAAACAAGGCACCGGAGGGATACTTGTAATTACAGAAGGTGTTTTTGGTATGGCAGGAGACCAGGGAAAACTTAAAGAAATTGCTGCCATGAAAAATAAATATGATTTTCGCCTGTTGGTAGATGATGCTCATGGATTTGGAACCCTTGGTAAAACCGGCGCTGGCGCTGGCGAAGAGCAGGGCTGCCAGGATAAAATAGACCTTTACTTTTCTACTTTTGCAAAATCAATGGCATCTATTGGGGCATTTATTGCCGGCGACAGGCAAATAATAGATTATATCCGTTACAATATTCGCAGTCAGATATTTGCTAAAAGTTTACCCATGCCCTTGGTTGTGGGTAATTTAAAACGTTTAGATTTATTACGCAGTAATCCCGAATTGAAAGAAAGGCTTTGGAAAAATGCCTTACAATTACAAAACGGTTTAAAAGAAAGAGGTTTTGATATAGGAAAGACAGACAGTGTGGTTACACCTGTTTATATGAAAGGTGGGGTAGAAGAAGCTACAGCAATGGTTATGGACTTACGTGAAAACTACAGCATTTTTGCTTCTATTGTTGTTTATCCCGTTATTCCTAAAGGGCATATCATTTACAGGCTTATTCCATCGGCTGTACATACAAGCGATGATATTGAATTAACGCTGAAGGCTTTTGAAGCTACCAAAAGGAAATTAGATGCAGGCGAATACAGGGTAGAAGCTATACCAGATATGGCAGAAGTAAGTGGTAAGCGGTTTGATTATATGACAAACAAACTTAAGAATAAGTAAACTACAGGAAGTATAAAAAAAAATTCCGCCTGATTTTAATCAGGCGGAA
>DAOLYC010000274.1:0-3919 GCA_035425605.1 Ferruginibacter sp. | reverse complement strand
ATGAAAGAAAACAACCCGGGCAAAGCATTCAAAAAATTTGTAGAACAATTGAAATCAACATAAGTATTACTGCTCTAAAGCATAGAAAAATAAAAGATAGTAAAACAAGGTTATTATTTAAAAACAAACAACCATTAATATGAACACTAAAGTATGTGGAATTACACAATTTAAACAATTACAACAGTTAGATGGACTTGATATTGATTTTGCAGGATTAATTTTTTATAAAGACTCGCCCAGGTATATAGGTGATAAGATAAAAAAAGAAGATTTAAAAAATTCGGATTTTGATTTAAAGAAAGTGGGAGTTTTTGTTAATGCAGATTATGATGAGATAACTGATGCAATAGAAGATTATGGACTAGATGTAGTGCAATTGCATGGAGAGGAAAGCCCCGAACTTTGTATGGCATTATCAGAAGAAGTAGAAGTGATTAAAGCTTTTAAAATAGGCAATAGCAAAATTTCAATAGATGAAATGATTGCCGATTATGACGAGGTATGCGATTATTATTTATTTGATACAGCATCTTCGGAAATTGAAGGTGGCACTGGTAAACAGTTTGATTGGAAACTTATCAGTAAGGCAAAAATAGAAAAACCTTTCTTTTTAAGTGGAGGAATTGGTGTTGATGATGTTGCTAAGATAAAATCATTTTCACATCCTGATTATTTTGCCGTAGATATAAATAGTATGGTTGAAAAAGAACCAGGTGTAAAAGATATGGGTTTAGTATTACAATTTAAACAAGGTTTGAAATAAGTCAATAATTGCCCCACATTTTTCTACCAAAAAAGTACGATACACTGATAGCAGTTATAAAAGTAAAATAATGCAAACAGAAAAAGGTAAACAGGGTTCTTTGGGAAACTGGATGGTAAATGAACATGGATATTATGGACAATATGGCGGCGCTTTTATTCCTGAAATGCTATACCCCAATATAAAAGAACTGCAAGAAAACTATTTAAAAATTATTAACGACGATGGTTTTCAAAAAGAATATGTACAATTATTGAAAGATTTTGTGGGACGGCCAACAGCATTATTTTATGCAAAGCATATAAGTGAAAAATACAACACAAATATTTTTTTAAAACGAGAAGACTTATGCCACACAGGCGCTCATAAAATAAACAATACTGTAGGGCAAATATTACTTGCACAAAAACTAGGCAAAAAAAGAATCATTGCGGAAACAGGAGCTGGCCAGCATGGCGTAGCCACAGCAACTGTATGTGCATTAAAAGGTTTTGAATGTATTGTTTACATGGGTGAAAAAGATATTGAGCGCCAGGCACCAAATGTAGCTCGTATGAAAATGCTTGGTGCAACTGTAATACCAGCTACCAGTGGCAGCAAAACATTAAAAGATGCAACGAATGAAGCAATCAGGGATTGGATTAATAACCCAACTGATACACATTATATCATTGGGTCTGTTGTAGGCCCTCATCCTTATCCGGATATGGTGGCCAGGTTTCAAAGCATTATCAGCAAAGAAATAAAAATGCAACTGTTATCGAATGGCGGAAGTGAATTGCCCACACATGTCATTGCCTGTGTAGGTGGAGGTAGTAATGCAGCAGGTGCGTTTTATCATTTTCTTAAGGATACCAAAGTGAATTTAATTGCTGTAGAAGCCGCAGGTTGTGGAATAAATAGTGGACAGAGTGCAGCCACCACTCAATTAGGCAAACCTGGTATTTTACATGGCAGTAAAAGTTTACTTATGCAAACTTCTGATGGACAGGTAGTAGAGCCACACAGTATTTCTGCAGGATTAGATTATCCGGGCATAGGCCCATTACATGCACATTTATACGAAAGCGGCCGTGCGGTATTTATGAATGCTACTGATAAAGAAGCATTACAGGCTGCATTTGAATTGAGTAAATTAGAAGGCATTATACCGGCATTGGAATCTGCACATGCATTATTTGTATTAAATAAGATTGAATTAAACAAAGATGACGTTGTTGTAGTTTGTTTGAGTGGGAGAGGAGATAAAGACCTGGCAACTTATATGCAATATATATAGCTATAAGATTGATGCCTCACTTTTTTATGTTGAAGATGAAAGATCAAAACCATTCCGGAATTTAAAAATAGAAAGAGAAAGAAAAAGAAAAATGAAGAATAGTTTAAATGAATTGTTCAATAAAAAAGCTAAAGATATCCTCAATATTTATTGTACTGCCGGATTTCCAAAATTAACTTCTACAACTGAAGTGATTATTGCATTGCAACAATACGGGGCAGATATAATAGAGCTTGGCATACCATACAGCGACCCAATTGCCGACGGGCCTGTAATTCAGCAAAGCAATATGGTGGCACTTAAAAACGGCATGAGTATTTCGATTCTTTTTAAACAGATAAATGAAATAAAAAATACTGTTCAGGTTCCTATTGTATTAATGGGATATTTGAATCCTGTATTACAGTATGGCATTGAAAGATTTTGTAAAGATGCCGAAGATGCAAACATCTCTGGAATTATTATTCCAGATCTGCCTATGTATGAATATGAAACTGCATATCGACAATTGTTTTTAAAACATAACCTAAATTTTATTTTTTTAATAACTCCCGAAACCAGCGAAGAAAGGATAAGGCTGATTGATAAACTGAGCAGCGGATTTATTTATGCGGTTTCTTCATCATCAACCACCGGAAAAAATAAAGCAATAACTGGGCAGGATTTTTATTTTAAAAAATTACATGATATGAAACTTAAAAACCCTGTTTTGGTTGGTTTTGGAATAAAAGATATGGAAACATTTACCGCTGCCAGTAAATATACTAACGGGGCTATTATTGGTTCGGCATATATAAAGGTGATTGAAAATTCGGATAATATAAGCCAGTATACTAAAGATTTCATAAATGCCGTTAAAGGCTGATCCTGTCTGCTGGAAACTAAGTAAATTGCATCCTATAATTTAAAAATATGAAAGGAATTACACTCTTACTTTTTATACTACCATCTTTAATTTTTGCCCAATCAACAAAAAGTACCAGCGCAAATACTTCTTCAGTTGATTTGCGAACTGCATCAATGCAAAATTCAAATAAAACTGAAAATACATTTAGTATTGATGGAACCGTAATAGGTTTTCCTGATGGAACGGTTGTGGACTTACTTAATGGCCAAACCGGTGCTACAGAAAGTACAACTGTTTTAAAAGCTAATAAATACAGTTTTACAGGAAAGAGCGAAAGACCAGATTTTAAAATCATCCTTTTTGATAAAAAACCTCCTTTTATCACACTTTTTTTAGATAACAGCAAGGTTACAATAACTGGAACAAAAGATAAGATAGAGAAATCTATTATAACAGGTTCGCCATCTCATAAAGCATTTGATGAATTTAATACAACATTGGAACCTTACCAATCAGCATTTTTTGAAAATGGAGAATATGACTCTTCCATTAATGCAAATGCCATGCGTGTGATAGAAGAATTTGTAAACTCACATACCGATGCTTATATAACTCCTTTTGCTGTTATCCGTTATAATCAAATAGATGATGATGTTATAAAAACAGAAAAATTATTTAATAAACTTGATCCCGTTATTAAGAGTACTGCCATGGGAAAATATATTACACAACAAATTGCAGAAGGAAAGATTAATGGTGCCGGTACTTTATTAGCCGATTTTTCACAACAAGATACAACCGGTAATTTGGTTAGCCTATCATCGTTTAGAGGGAAATATGTATTGGTTGATTTTTGGGCAAGTTGGTGTGGCCCATGCAGGCAGGAAAATCCCAACCTGGTTGCTGCCTATAATAAATACAAAAATAAAAATTTTACAGTGCTTGGTGTTTCTTTAGATAAAACAAAACAATCGTGGATTGATGCCATCCATAAAGATGGTTTAACATGGACACATATAAGTGATTT
>DAOLYC010000273.1:0-3924 GCA_035425605.1 Ferruginibacter sp. | reverse complement strand
ACACCGGTAATTGTTTTTACCATCCCTGTCCATCTTGTTAATAAAAACAATTACCGGTGTTTTTCGCATGGCAATCACTTCCATCAATCTTCGGGTTTGAGCTTCTACTCCATTCACACTGTCTATAACCAAAACCACACTGTCAACTGCTGTTAAAGTTCTAAATGTATCTTCGGCAAAATCTTTATGGCCGGGAGTATCAAGTAAGTTTACCAGGTAGCCTTCATATTCAAAAGTCATCACACTGGTAGCAACACTAATTCCACGCTGGCGTTCAATCTCCATAAAATCGCTGGTGGCATGTTTTTTTATCTTGTTGCTTTTAACAGCACCCGCTGTTTGAATAGCTCCGCCAAATAAGAGGAACTTTTCAGTAAGTGTGGTTTTACCAGCATCTGGGTGAGATATGATGGCAAATGTTTTGCGCTTGTTTATTTCATTGATGTATTTCATCTTTATTTATTAAACGAATTACACTGGTTTTATTATTATTTAGTTTTGAGCGGCAAAGGTAAGGGTTGAAGATGGTTGAATAAAACAACTGTATTTTAATCCTGTTTTTAATTTACTTAAATGATTAATATTCTATAAAAACAAACTGCTCAATAGCTTCCACTCATAAATCTTTCCTATATTTTTAATTTGCATAACGTACTTTTGAACCTATGCGTAAAACGCTTAACATCATCCGCAATTCATTAATATTAACCTTTAAAGAATTAAAGGTTAACAAACTACGTACGGCATTAAGTTTAACCGGTGTTGCATTTGGTATTTTTTGCATTATTGGTGTATTAGCCACTGTTAACAGCCTTGAACAGAATATACAAAATCAGGTAAAAAGCCTGGGCAGCAATACCATCTATATTGATAAATGGAATTATAGTGGTGGCCCCGACCAACCTATCTGGAAATATAGAGCCAGGCCAGTTGCTAAGTATGAAGAGATGGACATGATAAAAAAACGGGCTGTTTTGCTGAGCGACATTTCCTTTTTAATGCAAACCGGAAGCAGCATTTCTCATAAAGATGATCTTTTGCAGAATGTAAGCGTATATGGAATTGTAGAATCACAAATAGCCATTCAACCAATAAATTTTGATAATGGCCGGTACATCTCTTCCAGCGAATTTATAAATGGCAGCAATGTTTGTGTATTAGGTTTTACTAATGCTGAACAATTGTTTGGCAATAGTGATAGGGCTTTGGGCAAACAAATAGATATAAAAGGGAAAAAAGTAACTATAGTTGGTGTAATAAAAAAAGAAGGTAAGAATTTTATAGGCTGGGATTACGACAACTGCATTATGATACCTTATAAATACTGTAAAACAATCTTCGACGAAAAGTATGCTAACCCCATCTTAATAGCCAAAGGTAAAACCGGAGTTACTGCTACAGCTTTAAGCGACGAACTGGAAGGCATTATGCGTCAGATAAGAAGATTAAGCCCAACCCAGGAAGATAATTTTTCGTTAAACACAGTGGAAGCTTTCAGTAAAGCCATATCTCAATCGTTTGTAATGATAAATGTTGTTGGCAGCATTATTGGTGGTATTAGTCTTATAGTAGGGATGTTTGGCATTGCTAATATCATGTTTGTAACTGTTCGTGAACGTACCAGTATCATTGGTTTAAAAAAGGCAATTGGCGCCAAAAAAGGTAGCATACTTTTTGAATTTTTAATGGAAGCTGCTGTGCTTTGTATTATCGGCGGTGCATTTGGTTTATTTTTTGTGTACTTACTTACACTCATCTTATCGGGGCCATTAAATTTTCCGGTTTACATTTCTGGTACCATGCTTTTAACTACCATTATAATTTGTATAACTGTTGGAATTCTTGCAGGCATCATTCCTGCATCGCAAGCTGCCAAGATGGACCCGGTAGTTGCAATTCGTTCTAAATAAATTACTAACATTTAATTCATTTCTCATAACAACTATATTAGCCATAGAATCTTCATGCGATGAAACCTCGGCAGCAGTTTGTACAGATGGTAAGATCTTATCAAACAAAATTGCCAACCAAACTGTGCACGAACAGTTTGGCGGTGTAGTGCCTGAACTTGCCAGCAGGGCTCATTTACAAAATATTGTTCCGGTTGTTGATGCTTCCTTACAATCTGCAAACTGCAGCCTGTCAAAAATTGATGCAGTTGCTTTTACACAAGCGCCAGGGTTAATAGGCTCGCTGCTGGTTGGCGGCCAATTTGCCAAATCCATGGTACTTGCTTTAAACAAACCATTAATAGCAGTGCACCACATGCAAGCTCATGTACTGGCAAACCTTATACCCGATTTAAAACCCTCATTTCCTTTTTTATGTTTAACGGTAAGTGGTGGACATACTCAAATAGTGCAATGCAATAGCCCAATGCATTTAAAAATAATTGGAGAAACTATTGATGATGCAGCCGGTGAAGCCTTTGATAAAACTGCTAAAATGCTTGGACTACCATATCCGGGTGGCCCGCTGATAGATAAATATGCTGCAAGCGGAGATCCACAACGTTTTAAATTTCCTGAACCGAAAATTGAAGGGCTTGATTTTAGTTTCTCTGGTTTAAAAACTTCAATCCTGTATTTCTTAAAAAATGCAGGTGCCAGCAATTTATATAAGGAAGAATTTTTAGCTGATGATATAACACGTTTAAAATTTATTGATGATAACCTGGCAGATATTTGTGCATCGGTACAACAACGCATCATTAGCATACTGCTAAACAAATTAAAAAAAGCATCGGCCATAACAGGCATAAAGGATATTTGCCTGGCAGGTGGTGTAAGTGCAAATAGTGGTTTACGTAAGGCTTTTGTTCAATTGGGCGAAAAAGAAAACTGGAGAACCTTTATACCGGCTTTTGAATATTGTACCGATAATGCCGCCATGATTGCCATTACCGGATATTACAAATACCTTGCAAAAGATTTTACAGAACTAAATATCAGCCCATCGGCAAGAGCAGTATGGTAAATGTATTTAGATATGAAATTTTAAGAACACAATTGTAATTTATAAACAGCAACCGGTTTTTCATTTATTATTTGAAGCTATTAATTTGAACTATTTTCCATCTTAACTTTCAATTTATTCCTTCAATATCTACTTTAAATTTTGGCTAACACTTATTTTCAATTCAAGCAGTTCATTATCAGGCAAGATAAATGTGCCATGAAAATATGTACCGACTCATGCCTGTTTGCCGCCATTGTTGCCAATGAAAAATTTAAAATGAAGCGTTGTTTAGACATTGGAACCGGTTCCGGCTTACTATCGCTTATGCTTGCGCAAAAAAATAGCGAAGTGCATATTGATGCAGTGGAAATTGATGCTGCTGCCGCATTACAAGCTGTTGATAATATTAATGCATCGCCCTGGGGGAACCGGATAAAAGTTATGAATGATGATATTTCATCGCTCACATTACAGCCTGTTTATGATTTTATTATTTGTACCCTCCTTTTTATGAAAACGATTTACAGTCTGCCAATGATGCAATTAATAATGCACGCCACCATTCTTCATTAAAACTTTTTCAACTTGCAGAAATTGTATCAGCTTATTTACTGGGCAATGGCACATTTGCCATTTTACTTCCTTTCCATCGCATTCATTTCTTTATAAACGAATGCAAGCTGAATGGCTTACATCTTAATAAACAAATATTAATAAGGCAAACAGAAAATCATACTTTTTCAGAGGCATTTTGTTTTTAAGTAAGAAAATAAAACAACAGCAATACAATGAAATAACTATTAAAATAAACAACCAATATTCAAAAGAATTTGAGCATTTATTAAAGGATTATTATTTAAATCTTTAATTAAGCAAGGTCTGCATATTCCTGCAAATAGTTAAATGTTTCAGTAAGTTTGCCAGCATCTACCATGGTTGCTCTTTCTATTAATTTGCTTCCACTCT
>DAOLYC010000272.1:0-3925 GCA_035425605.1 Ferruginibacter sp. | reverse complement strand
CTGTAATAGATTTTGTTAAACCTGAAATGAGCGTTGCCAAGGAAGAAATTTTTGGTCCTGTTATTTCTATCATGCGTACTAAAACTGTTGATGAAGCATTGGCAATTGAAAATGCAAATCCTTATGGTAATGCAGCCAGTGTATTTACACAAAATGGCGGTATAGCTCGTTATATTATTGACCACGCAAGCGCCGGAATGATTGGTGTAAATGTGGGTGTGCCGGTGCCTAGAGAACCATTTAGTTTTGGTGGATGGAACGAAAGTAAATTTGGTGTAGGCGATATTACGGGCAAAAGTTCAATTGAATTTTGGACTAAGTTGAAAAAAAGTACAACTAAGTGGAATGCCGAAGCAGGCATAAACTGGATGAGTTAGAAAATTACAATTCAAAAAATACAAACATGGCAGCCATTAAAGAAATTTCAGAAGCACAAGAGATAATTAAAAATAACCAGGACTATACTTTGTTTAGCTGGAGTAAACAAAAAGGCTCAACACCCATAGCAATAAAACATGCACAGGGTGTTTATCTTTACGATTATGATGATAAAAAGATTTTAGATTTTTCATCAGGGCTGATGAATGTAAACATTGGCCATGGCGATCAGCGTATAACCGAGGCTGTAGTTACACAAATGCAGGAAGTGGCTTATGTTACACCAAGTTGTGTTACAAAAGTTCGTGGTGAACTGGGTAAGAAGCTGGCAGAAATTTGCCCCGGAGATTTAAACAAAGCTTTTTTTACTTTATGTGGCGCCACATCAATAGAGAATGCTATCAAACTTGCACGACTTTATACCGGCAAACATAAGATATTAACCCGTTATCAATCTTATCATGGATCAACAATGGGCGCTATTTCTGCAAGTGGCGACCCTCGCCGTTTGCCAGTAGATGCACAACAAGCGCCCAATTTTGTTCATTTTGATCTTCCGTATTTATATCGTTGGGAATATGGCGAAGAAAATTTATTAAAAGAATCAGTAGCTCAATTAGAAAGAATAATTGCCTATGAAGGCCCCAATAGTATTGCTGCAATTTTACTGGAAGGAGAATCAGGTTCATCCGGCTGTTTGCAATACCCCAAAGGTTATTTAAAAGCAGTTAGAAAAATTTGCAACCAGCACAATATCTTATTGATAATGGATGAGGTAATGAGTGGTTTTGGAAGAACAGGCCAATGGTTTGGATTTCAAAATCATGATATAATACCCGATATGATTTGCATGGCAAAAGGATTAACCTGTGGTTATCTTCCTTTTGGTTGTTTAATGGTTAGCGATACAATTGCTTCAAAATACGATGATAATGTACTGGCAATTGGTTTAACTTATTCGGCTCACCCGGTTAGTTGTGCTGCCGCATTGGCTACATTAAAAATATATGAAGATGATGGATTAATAGAAAATGCTGTAGCTATGGGAAAATATATGGAAGCCAAAGCTGCAGAGATGATAAAGAAACATCCATCCATCGGTAATTTTAGAAATACGGGATTACTTGGATGTTTTGAATTGGTAAAAAACAGATCAACAAAAGAACCCATGGCACCCTTTAATGCAAAGCCGGATGAAATGGTTGTAATGAATAAAGTTGCTGCTAAAATAAAAGAACTTGGCCTTTATACATTTGTAAGATGGAGTTATGTTTTTGTGGCGCCACCACTGTGTATTGCTAAAGAACAGATTGATGAAGGATTGGCCATCATTAGCGAAGCAATAAAAATTGCAGACGAAAATATTAATTAATTATTTTGAATGCTAAATTTTAACTGTTGAATTTGTTTTCTTCATTTAAAATTTAAACTTCATCATACAGCATTCAAAATTAATAGTTACATGAGCGAAATTACAAATCAGCCTACATCATCACTCATCAACAACGACCTTGCCCCCATTGCACAAAACAAACGTACCTGGGGCACCTGGAACTATGCAGCTTTATGGATTAGTATGAGTCTCTGCATTCCAACATACATGCTGGCAAGTTCTTTAATTGAAGGTGGGATGAACTGGTGGCAATCCATCCTCACTATTTTTATAGGCAACACCGTAGTTTTAATACCCATGATTTTAAATGGACATGCCGGTGCAAAATATGGAATTCCTTTTCCGGTTTTTGCCAGGGCTAGTTTTGGCACCCGTGGTGCCAATATTCCGGCAATACTACGTGCCATTGTTGCCTGTGGTTGGTTTGGGATTCAAACCTGGATTGGTGGTTTTGCTATTTACCAAATGATGAAACTTTGGGTTCCATCTTTAGCAACCTTACCACAAATTTTTCCAACTTCATTTGGTTTGGAAACAGGCCCGGCTATCTGTTTTTTTCTTTTTTGGTTACTTAATATGTGGGTTGTTTACCTGGGTGTAGAAAGTATAAGAAAACTTCTTGTTTTTAAAGCATTTTTTTTACCATTGGCGGCGTTGGCTTTATTAATTTGGGCTATCAAGGCAGGCCATGGTTTGGGGCCAATATTATCACAACCGGCAAAATTACAAGGGCCTGCATTTTGGGCTTTCTTTTTTCCTGCACTTACCGGTATGGTAGGCTTTTGGGCAACACTTTCATTAAATATTCCCGACTTTACCCGTTATGCAAAAAGTCAGAAAGCTCAAATCAACGGGCAAATAATTGGTCTGCCGCCATCTATGACGTTGTTTGCATTTATTGGTGTGGTAGTAACATCTGCCACCTTTATAATTTATGGCGAAACCATTTGGGATCCTGTGATACTTGCAGGAAAATTCCAAAATAAATTACTGGTAAGTATTGCAATGATTGCTGTTGCTATATCAACATTAGCTACAAATATTGCAGCAAATATTGTTAGCCCTGCAAATGATTTTGCAAATATCTCTCCTAAAAAAATAAATTTTAGAAAGGGAGGATATATAACCGGCGTAATTGGTATTTTAATTTTTCCATGGAAACTGATTGCTGACCCTAATGGATATATATTTACCTGGTTAATAGCTTACTCAAGTTTACTTGGCCCAATAGGCGGCATTATGATTGCTGATTATTATTTTGTAAGAAAACAATTATTGAATGTTGATGCATTGTATCAGCATAACGGTGAATATGGATTTAGCAATGGTTTTAATTCAGCAGCAATCATTGCATTGTTGATTGGCATTGCACCCAATATTCCGGGATTTTTATTACAGGTAAAATTAATTTCTAACACAGTATTTCCGGCATGGATATCGGCTCTGTACAATTATGCTTGGTTTGTTGGCTTTTTTGTAAGCGGTATTATATATATGTGCTTGATGAGGAATTATAAAAGAGAAATTGTAAATTTAAACAAACAGAAATAGTAGATCATGTCTATATTAATTAAGAATGCAAACATTGTTGGCGTAGCAGAAAATTTTATTGGAGATATTTTAATCCACGGAGAAAATATTGCTGCTGTTGGAAAAAACCTGGATGTTAAAACTGATAAAGAAATAGATGCAACAGGCTTATTGGCTTTTCCGGGCTGTATTGATCCGCATGTACATCTGGAAATGCCATTTATGGGTACTTTCAGCAGTGATAATTATGAAACAGGTACAAGAGCAGCTTTGCATGGAGGAACAACAACTGTAATAGATTTTATTTTACAATCGCAGGGGCATTCTTTATATGATGCATTTAATAGTTGGAGTGGTCGGGCAAATGGAAATGCTGTTGGAGATTACAGCTTTCACATGGCAGTAACAGATTTTAATGAAAATACCTGTAAAGAAATAATTGACCTGATAGAAAAGGAAGGAATCACATCCTTTAAAATGTTCATGGCTTATAAAGGCGCTTTAATGATTGATGATAAGCAAATGGTTGGGTTAATGAATGAAGTAAAAAAACGTGGAGGAATGGTTACCGTACATGCTACTAATGGCGATATGATTGATTTTTTGGTTGCAAAAAATTTAAAC
>DAOLYC010000271.1:0-3940 GCA_035425605.1 Ferruginibacter sp. | reverse complement strand
ATCGGTTCCTTCTTTTACAATTTCAGGTACACCTAACGGTATCGTGTAGGCCATTAAATTGGATGGCATTTTTTCTTTCAACCGGTAACCGTTCAGGCATTCAATAACCAATCCGGGGTCGTTGCTTTGCAATAAAGTATTATACATACCTACTGCCTGCACCATGTTACGTGGTACACATACATACATTCCCCTGAGTGCATTTATGATCATGCCCATTGGCGATCCGCTATGCCAGATTCCTTCTAACCGGTGACCTCTTGTGCGTACAATGAGCGGGCAACTTTGCTGGCCGGCAGTACGAAAATGAGTTGTACAAACATCATCGCTCAGGGGTTGTAATCCGTATAAAAGATAATCGAGATATTGTATTTCGGCAATTGGGCGCAGGCCTCTTAAAGCCAGGCCTATACCTTGCCCCATGATGGTAAGTTCACGAATACCAGTATCGAAGATTCTATCTTTACCATGCTTTTCCTGTAAGCCGCTAAACCCCTGGTTCACATCTCCAATATGGCCAAGGTCTTCGCCAAAAGCAATCACTTTGTTATTAGTTGTAAAAAGTTCATCAAAATATTTATTCAATACTTCGTACCCATTTACATTAGCAACATCGTTTTGATAATAAGCAGGTATTGCCGAAACACTTAATGCAGATTTTTGTCCTTCATTATACAGGCAACTGTTGTACAAATCAGTAGCATTCTTTTTAAGTTCTTCATAATATTGTTGTAATGCAGTTGTGTGCTCAGTATAACCAGCAATATCTAAAACGGTAGCAATAGTTTTTAATACATCTCTTCGTAAAGGTTCTCTTAATGCTTTTAAATCTTCGGTTAGTTTCTTAACTGCAGCATTTGTTACTGCAATCGTATCCATAAATCCGGTTGCTTTAGCAACTTGTTCTTTTATAGGGTCAATGTATTTTGTCCATGCTTTTTGTTTATTCTCTTTTACAAATTGTACGGCATCGTGTTCAATAGTTTTCAATTCGTCTTCGTTGGCCAATGCGTTAGCAATGATCCATGCTCTCATTTGTTTTATACCATCCCATTCTTTTTCCCACTCTAATCGTTCGGTAGTTTTATATCGTTCATGACTGCCTGAAGTTGAATGGCCTTGTGGTTGGGTAATTTCCTCAACATGAAAAATTGCAGGTGTGTGTGTATCTCGAATTTTTTGAATGGCAGGTTCTAATATTTCGCACATGCCGGCATAGTCCCAACCTTTAAGTTTATATATTTCTATCCCGTTGGTATTTTCTTTTTTCTGAAATCCTTTTAAGGCATCAGAAATAGAGCTTTTTGTTGTTTGATATTTTTTAGGTACAGAAATTCCATAGCCATCGTCCCAAACAAAGACTGCCAATGGTACTTGTAATACACCGGCAGCATTAATGGTTTCCCAAAAATGGCCTTCGCTGGTTGATGCGTCGCCGATGGTACAAAAACAAACTTCGTTACCATTGTTACTGAGTTTGGTAAGGTTATGGGTTTGCTTAATATTTCTGAAAGATTTTGAAGCAAATGCAAGCCCCAATGCCCTGGGCATTTGTCCGGCTGTAGGTGCTATATCGCTGCTTATGTTTTTTGTGTTAACCAGGTCTAGCCAATCGCCGTTTTCATCTACAAATTTTGTAGCAAAATGTGAATTCATTTGGCGGCCGGCACTAAAGGGATCGTTTTCGAGGTAAGGATCGGCATATAACTGCGAAAAAAATTGTTCAACTGTTGCCAGTCCGCTGGCAAACATAAAAGTCTGATCTCTATAATAACCTGATCTGAAATCGCCATTTTTAAAAAATTTTGCCATGGCTACTTGTGCCACTTCTTTACCATCGCCAAAAATGCCAAATTTTGCTTTACCTGTAAGTACTTCTTTACGAGCCAATAAACTTGTTTGACGGCTTTGACAGGCAAACTGGTAATCGTTTAAAACTTCATTACGAAAATTTTCAAAGCTTAACTTGTCTTGTAAGGTTATATCATTATTATTTGCATCCATATCTAATCAATCTACAACAAAAATAGAAATAATAAGGATGCTTTGTTAAAAATCTCCTAACAGTATAACAATTTAAGGGATATACATGCGTTTTAGTATCTTTGGTTTCATTAATTTAAACATAAAAACATGAGAAAAATATTTACTTTTTTTGGTTTCTTGTTTTGTTTGTCATCAATGCAGGCACAGCAAATTTCCAAATCAAATGGTGCAACAGATGTACAAGCTAAAACTGTTGTAGCAACCAGTAACATTACAATTGCACAAGCAGATGCACTTTTAAGTTTAAAAGAAACCGAATATAATTTTGGTAAAATACCACAAGGTAAACCTGTTACCCACATTTTTGAAGTTGTAAATAATAGTAACCTTCCTTTAAAGATAAATAATATTCATGCCAGTTGCGGATGTACAACTCCAGAATGGGAAAAAGATAAAACCGTTGCACCAGGCGAAAAAACTCAAATAAAAGTTGGTTATAATGCTGCAGCAGAAGGTCCGTTTAATAAATTTATTACGGTTAGTTATAACGATTCGCAAACCAAACAAATTACCATTAAAGGCGAAGTTTGGAAAACTCCTGGCACTGCTGCTCCGGAAAATAAAGGAGTAAATGATTTAAAAAATTAATAACCCAATTAAATAAAAATTATGAAGAAATTGATTTTATCTGTAGCTGCTTTTGCTTTTGCAACTGTATTATTTGCTCAAAAGAAAGTAGCTGATGTGGCAAAGTTTGAAACGGAAACCATTAACCAGGGTAATTTAAAGCTAAACGATCCTAAGGAAGTTAAATTTATAATTACTAATATAAGTAAAGAACCCCTGATCATTGAAAGGGCTAATCCTACCTGCGGATGCACCATGGGAGATTACACCAAAGCACCCATTGCACCAGGTGCCACAGGGTTTGTTTCAGCAAAATTTAATGCTGCTACACCCGGGCATTTCAATAAAACCATGAGTGTAAAATTTGCAGGAATTGATGAATTGAAAAGCATTACAATTACAGGTGACGTATTAAATCCGGATGAATATGATAAATGGGCTGCAACACAGTCAAAATCGGCAACAGATGTAGCTCCTGCAAAACTAACTTCAAATTCAAAAGCGGTTAGGCCTGCCAGCAAGAACAAGAACTAAAGTATAATACTTTTTTAATATAATGCTTCTCAAAATTGAGAAGCATTTTTTTTTCATCACTTATCTGCATCTAGTTAAGTGCAAATAAATTAATACACAGGTATTTAATATACTAAAATGAAAAAAAAATCGTTTTGAAATTATCCGTTTTGAAAAACTAAAATTATCCTTATGAATAAAGGCAATACATGGCCTGAAACTACCTATTATTTTGTACCCTATTGCTACAAAATAAATAATCAAAAAAAATTACCAGCAAACTAAACAATCATTTTTAAAATGTTATTCCTGTAGTAGGATCTTTTAATCTTACAAGGAATACAGAAACTAAATAAGTTTATAAAAACACCCCCTGAGTGCCAACAATCTGAAGTATTTTTGTTTTTATGGATTGTTTGGATAACAAAAAACCCCTCTTTCCAGAGGGGTTTACTTATAATTGCTGGGTTATTTATCTTCTGGATTATTCATATTAAATATAATTGCTGCTAATGCACCACCGGCAAGGCCACCAACAAGGTATATCCAAAAATCTGCCCATATAAAACCTTTCATCAGGCAGGCACCTATAGCAACTGCCGGGTTAAAAGCTCCACCAGAATAACCACCAAAAGTATATGCACAGGTTAGTACAGTAAATCCAATGGCTAAACCATAAAAACTATTTCCGTTTGTACTTTTAGCAGTAGCAGTATTTAAAACTACATAAGCCAACGCTAAAGTTCCCAGTATTTCGGCAGTAAGACCCTGGCCAACAGATTTTACAGCGCTTGTATCAGGGCCGGCAACATCA
>DAOLYC010000270.1:0-3944 GCA_035425605.1 Ferruginibacter sp. | reverse complement strand
GCGTTCGCCAGCACGGGTACTGCCGGTAAACGAAATGGCTTTTATGTCGGGATGTTTTACAATGGCTTCTCCACAATGCTGGCCAACACCATGTACAATATTTAAAACACCATTGGGCAATCCTGCTTCTTTACAAATTTTACCTAAAAGAAATGCTGTAACAGGCGTTACTTCCGAAGGCTTTGCTATCACACAGTTTCCGGCCGCAAGTGCCGGAGCAATTTTCCAGGTAAATAAATACAAGGGTAGGTTCCAGGGTGAAATGCAGCCTACAATACCAATTGGTTGACGCAGGGTATAATTCACCGCTTTGTCTTCCATACTATGACTTTCGTTTGCAAAATGCATGATACCAGTTGCAAAAAAACGAAAGTTGGCAGAAGCTCTCGGAATATCAACCTGCTTGCTTAGCCATAATGGTTTTCCGTTATCATTGGTTTCGGCCAGCGCCAGCTCATCAAGGTTTGCATCTATTAAATTGGCAATTTTATTTAAAATGGTAAACCTCTCTTGTACCGGAGTTGTACTCCAGGATGAGAAAGCTTTTTTTGCAGCCTTAACAGCTACATGAATATCTTTTGCATTGCTATCGGGAATTTGCCCGTACATTTCTGCAGTGGCAGGATTGATATTGTCAATGAAATTTCCACTGAGTGGACCAATAAAATTTCCGCCAATAAAATTTTCGAGATGATATGGAACTGACAGGTTCATAATTAAAGATAAAACTTAGTTAGGAATTTTGAATGAAGAGATGATGAATTATGAATTGTAGAAAACAATGTTGACAATAGTTATGCTGTACAAGAGTGCGACGCCAATGAAGATGCACAAAGATAAAAGGCAGGGACAAAAAAAATAATTAACTTAGGGGTCTAAAAATTACAATCATGTCGATAGCAGCTCCTTTTAATTTAAGAAAATGGATTGATGACAACCGAAGCTTATTGAAACCACCGGTGGGTAACCAGTGTATTTATAAAGATGCCGAAAATTTTATTGTAATGGTAGTTGGTGGTCCTAACAGCCGCAAAGATTATCATTATAACGAAAGTGAAGAATTGTATTACCAGATAGAGGGAAATATTGTGTTGAAGATTATAGATAATGGTCAACCGAAAGATATTGCAATTAACGAAGGTGATATGTTTCTGCTTCCACCCAAAACACCACACTCGCCACAAAGAGGGGTAGGTACTGTTGGGTTGGTAATTGAAAAGGTAAGAGAAACCGAAGAAGATGGTTTTTTATGGTACTGCGAAAACTGTGGTAATAAATTATACGAAGAGTATAAAGTGATTACCAATATTGTTACACAATTGCCACCGGTTATGGAAGGATTTTATAAGGATGAACAGAAAAGAACTTGTACTAAATGCGGAACAGTAATGAGTGCTCCAATAAAAAAAGGATAAATAAACATTTCTCGTTTCTTGTTGGGTCGTTTCTCGTTTTATACAATAGCTACCTGCCGCATTATAATATGAGTACTCTAGAGTTAAAAGAGCTAAAAACAAGTAACAAGAAACCTAAAACGAGCAACCAGAAACGTTTTTAAATGAAAATCGACATTCACACCCACATCATGCCGGATAAAATGCCTAACTGGATACAAAAATTCGGATATGGTGAGTTTATACATTTGGAGCATCGCAATTGTAAAGCCTGTATGATGAAAGGCGATAAGCTTTTTAGAGAAGTGGAGGATAATTGTTTTGATGCTAGTGTTAGAATAAAAGAGATGGATGAAACAGAAGTTACAGTTCAGGTGCTTTCTACTATTCCAGTTTTATTTAATTATTGGGCAAAACCAAAAGACGGATTGGAAACTGCCCGTTTTTTTAACGACCATATTGCAGATACAGTTGTAAAAAATACAAAGAGATTTATTGGTATTGGCACGGTTCCTATGCAGGATGTTGACATGGCCATAAAGGAAATGGAGCGCTGTGTTACAACATTAAAAATGCCCGGGCTGGAAATTGGAAGCAATATCAATGGCATAAATTTAAACGACACATCATTATTTCCATTTTATGAAGCTGCTGAAAAGCTTAATTGTGCCTTATTTATACACCCCTGGGAAATGATGGGGCAAAACCAGATGCTAAAATACTGGCTGCCCTGGCTGGTAGGTATGCCGGGCGAAACCAGTAGGGCAATTTGTTCATTAATATTTGGTGGGGTGTTTCAAAAATTTCCAAAATTAAGGGTTGCTTTTGCACATGGTGGAGGTTCTTTCCCATTAACGATTGGAAGAATTGAGCATGGCTTTAATGTGCGGCCCGATTTGGTAGCAATAGATAACCCAATAAATCCCAGAGATTATATTGGTAAATTTTGGATTGATAGTTTGGTGCACGACCCGGCAGCATTGCATTTTATTATTGAATTGATGGGACAAGATAAAATTTGTTTGGGAAGCGATTATCCATTTCCATTGGGAGAACACCATCCCGGTAAGTTAATTGAGCAAATGAATTTAACAGCAGCCTTAAAAGAAAAACTACTGTTTAAAAATGCTACTGAGTGGCTGGGAGTAAACCTTAGTCATTAAATAAATTGGGATAGTCTGTAATTATCCCATCAACTCCCATCTTTTTAAATCGCTCAATTTCTTTTTTAACATTCACTGTCCAGGGAATTATTTGCATGTTTAAATTGTGGCAATTTTTTATAAGATTGGGAATTACCAGCATTGATTCGGGACTATAAATAGTTGGTATAAAACCCAGATCTTTTAATTGTTTACGAAAACTGTTTTTATTATTCGCTTCAATTAATAAAGCAGTTTTTATTTGGGGGTAATGCTTATGCAGGTATTGTAAACTCCTAAAATCAAAAGATTGGATAATAACATAATTCTCCATCTTATTTTCTTTTATCACAGCCATCAGCAGTTCAACAAATTCTGCTGGTAAGGGATGATAGATTTGATCGCCTTCTGGTAAAGTCTTTGTTTCGATATTAAAAAAAGGGTAGGAGCGATTTGCAGTATCCATATATATTTTTACTGCTTTAAATACATCTGTCAAAAGTGGTTTTACTGCTTTCATTTTTTGTTGCTGGGGAAAACGGGGATGTGCAGTTAATCCAACATCATACTTTTTGATAGAATCGTAATCCATTTTATACATGTTGAACAGCCGTTCATTTTTTTCGGCTATAAATCCACCATCCGGCAGCCTGGTTATTTCATGATTAAAGAATGGTTCGTGCGAAAGAAAAACTTTATTGTCTTTACTTATGCAAACATCCATTTCTAAAGTAGTAACACCTAAGGCAAGTGCATTTATCATGGCAGGTAAGGTGTTTTCGGGCATTAATCCACGGCAGCCACGATGGCCTTGTTTATCAAAATATTTCCATCCCTTAAGAGGAGTATTCAAAACTTCATCATTCATTGCGTTATTTTTTTTGGCAGATGTGCATGATAGTAGCAGTAAACTTGCTAAAAAAAAATTAAATGAATATTTCATTATTAATTGCAATGCCATAACTTAAAGTTAATGCAAAAACAAAAGGCATGATAAAATCATGCCCTTATTTAAATATGATTGCAATTAAATGTTAAGCCTGTGGCGCTTCATTGTCGCTGTTATCTTCATTAACTTCTTCTATTATATCGCCATTTTGTGTAACTGATAAAACCGTAATATCCTCTGTTGTTTTTTCATCTTCATTAACCACTTCAATGGTTTCTTCACTAATGGCCACTTCTTCTGTTCCTTCTTCGGCTTGTTGTATAGTTGTAGCTTTTACCAATTCTTCCATCATCACTTCCGATATTTTTGGAAGGTCTTGTGCGCTGTTAATACCAAAATAATCCATAAATGATTTTGAAGTTGCATAAATCAAAGGTTTACCAACTGCATCTTCATTTCGGCCAGAAATAATAACCAGGTCTTTTTCCAAAAGTTTTTGTACCGCATAATCGCAATTTA
>DAOLYC010000269.1:0-3947 GCA_035425605.1 Ferruginibacter sp. | reverse complement strand
TTAACACCCAATTCTGCAGCAGCTTCTACAATATTACGTACACTTTCTACGCCATGTAAATGGCCATAGAGGCGGTCTTCGCCTTTTTCTTTTGCCCATCTTCCATTACCATCCATTATAATGGCAATGTGGCTGGGCAACCGCTGCATGTCTATATTATCCTTAAGACTCATAAATAGTGCAAAAGAGTAGTCAGGCGCTGGGGCCTGACTTTGGGGGGCAAAAGTAATACATTTTTATTTGGAATTTCTTTTTAGCTACAGCTTTATTAGCTTTCCCTTGTATTCGTCTTCTTTTATTTTTAGTTTATACCAATATAAACCTGCCGGTAAATTGCTTATATTAATCTGGTTTACCTGGTTAAAACCGGCTACTCTTATACCTTGTACATTTAAAATGTTTATTTCATCAGCCTTTAAAATCATTCCGTTTATTGAAAAATTAAAATTACCTGTTGATGGATTTGGGTAAATAACTGGTACACCTGTTTCTGCAGGTATTGCTGCTCCAGATGCACAATCCTGTATGGTTTGTAAATAACGTTTATCGTCTCGTAATTTTTTTGTTAAGCTGCATCCGTTCTCTTTTGATAAAGTTATAATGGCATTGGGAGAGCTGTTAACAGGCAAATCAATAATTCGTTGTCCTGTATAATTATATGTGTTTCCAAGGTCTATTACCGTCCATTCATAATGGCCGGTGCTGCTTACCGCAGTTAACCGTATGATGCATTCGTCTTTTTTCTTTAATGCTGATACGGTAAAATCGGCGTTTTTACAAGTAGCAGGTTTGGGTTGTGCATACCATAAATAATTACTGATGTTAGAAAACAGTAAACTGTAATTTGATTTTTTTGTTATTCTGCAAAATTTACCTCTACTATCTGCAGGAATCTCTAAATAAAAAAATGCCGAATCTTTGGGAGTTACAATACCAGCAGTTAATGAATTACCATCATTATCCTTAAATTCAAATTCTTTATTAATTTTTTGGGCCGATGCAAAGCCTGTACCACCGGGGTTACTGTTGCTTATGCTGAAATAAACTTTATCCATACCGGCGGGTACATAAAAATATCCCGGTATGTTACTTGCATCATTATAAATTTCTGTTGTGTTACCAAAGAAGGCACCGGCTTTATAAAATATATTTTTATGGGCATCAATTTGAATGTTAACTATGGATTGATATTTTGATGTTACCGTAAACTTGTAAACACCTGCCTCCGGTATATTTATTAATAGTTCTCCAGCCTTGTCTTGCTTACCTATGGTAACATCATTAAGTATCTGTAATGAGCCACCAACTTTTTCAACCAAAAAATTTATATATCCTTTATCGGTTGAGTTAAATATGGGGTTGTATGAAACAGAAAATTTTCCAGTACCGGGAGCATCAATATAATATACAGCGCTATTATAATTATCAATACCGTTGGTATATTTTAATTGTACATTAATTTTTTGTAAAGCATTTATATTACCAGTTACAAACTGATCTTTAATAAAAGGTGCTGCTTCAAATTTATAATTATTAATAAGATTATTGTATGAGGCAATATCTACCTTAAAATTGTTTTCAATTTCCTCAGCAGTTAATAAATGCAGGTTTCCATTTTGATAAGCTGTGCCATTTATACAATTATATTGTTGATAGAAATCACTTGTGTAAGCATATTTAGCAGTAATAGTTGTAATGAGGTAATAACTGTTAACCAGCAACATCTTATTTATTTTGGCAAGATAAATACATAACTCAGCAGCTTTTTCCTTTTTTGCTTCGTTGGTTCTTTGATCGGTTGCCCACTCCAGGTACATGATCATGTAATGCATATACGCCTTCAACTCCAGAAGCCTTTCTTTTACAATACCTGCACTATTTTGTGTTTGTACATCAGCTTTGCTTAACAGGTTTAACAGGTAGGGTATTTTATATTTGTTAGAAGTAACATTTGTGATGTTCTTGCTATCTACCCAAAAGTGCAATAATTCAAAAACAGTTTGTGAGGCATTACCAAACATGGAATTACAAAATTCCTGTAATGTGCTGTCTATAGCAACATTTGCAAGTAAACTTTTATTAGCTGCATACAGATAAGGTAAACTGGCAAATTTTGCAGGGGATGCTTCCCATACCAGGCCCTGGCTTTTTTTAGCTTTTGCAAGCTGAACTGTTTCTTTTAAATTACTTAAACTAAATGCAGGTGTTTCTCCGCTCCAAGCCGAAAGGTTTAAATAATTGTATTCCGAAATGTTTTTTGTACGATTATACCATCGGTTTCGTAACCCATTGGGGCTGGTAACAATTTGATATACTTCCGAAACTAATTGTACATCTATGTTGTTGTTTATTGCAATATCTGTAGATGGAACATCTGCATGTCGTGAATAAGCATACACTTGAAAATGTTTACCAGGGTAAATTGAATTTATCTTTTCTGCCGTGTAATTTGAAAGTATAAAATGCTGATCACTTGCTTTAGGGTAACCATTTCCCTGGCATCCATTCATATCTGTTGAATTGCCCCACCTGGCACCATCCGGCACTTCTATTCCAATGTTGAAGTAATTATAATTTAATTTACGATATTGGTTTATGTATAGTGTTTTATTATTTAAAACAGCATTATTAGTAGCTGTAAATTTTGTTTCAATAGTTGTTGCCCACAAATTCATGGCTGCAGTGCTATTTATATCGGGAACTGAACTGGAATTGGCTACACGTGAATTATTAAAGTTGGCCACATAACAAGGATTGTTTTGTAAAGTATTGAGGTATGCTCCTGTTGTAATATCGCCACGGTGGCCTGTAAACCTGTATTGGCCTGTCATGCCATTGCGGCGTTGGTACAATGACCAGCTATATCCATTATCGCCAGCATAAGTATCCCAATTGTAATCTCTGTCTTTATCCATTATCCAATTATTATGCCCACCGCTTACAAACCAACCGTTATATTTAAAATCCGAATAGTAGATACTGTCTATTTTTTTGTAAATGTTTGAAATAGATGGAATGGTTTGCCAGATTGTACCAGGTAAATAAAACCTAAAACCAAGTTCTTGTAGATATTGATACAATCCAAAACAAAGTCCGTTATCTTCTGCGGCCGAAAATTTTATAAAGCTGTTGCCATCGCTTTGTACTCTACAGGCAAGGTTATCGGTAATTGTGGAATCGTAACTTAAAATGATGCCGCTTAGTGGTGTTGAAGAATATGAGGTGGCAATAAAATTACTGCCTGGTTTTGCTTTGTTCAATAACATGGCCACATCAGCAGCAGTTGATTGTATTAATTGCGATGCAGGTACAGGATAGCCAACTGTTTGAGCATTTATTGATGACATAAAAACTGCCATAACTGCCATAACAGTGCAAATGCGAATGAACGCCATAGTTTAGTTTGTTTTGCTTGATTAAAAACTATGGTCTCATCACAGAATGATAAGGATTTACACTTTGTTATTCTTTGGTGGAAATAAGTGAAAGGTAAACTTGGGTATTCGCTTTAAATGGGGGGGATGTTGTAAATATAGATAAGTTTATTTAAAAGAAAAAGAAATTAGCATATTTAAACTTATTGCTTTCTTTTCTTATTGGGATAAATAGCCTTTAAAGAAGTATTATTAAAATCGAAAATAAAAAAAATTAACTGGCGACTATTTTGCCGAAGGACATTTATATGTACTGATATTATAAGTAATACCCACTTCTGCAATGATGTATTGGTCTTTTTGTTTTGCAAAACCTCGTTGTACACCTTCAACTCCTAATGGATTAAGGGGCCTTATTTCTACTGAGCGGTCTTGTAATAATGCAGCAGTAGAAAGTGGTGTAAAATTATTGGCTCCGGCATAAGTAGTACTTACATCATCCAGGTAATCGGTAGTGGTAAAGCGGTGTGCTACTTCAAAAGAAAAATTTATCTTATCTGTAAGATTATATTT
>DAOLYC010000268.1:0-3950 GCA_035425605.1 Ferruginibacter sp. | reverse complement strand
GCCTGTATTGGTATGGCATTTAAAAATGCCGGTACTGGGTTTTAGGTTTGGTAACTTTACTTACATAACAGATGCAAACCGGATAGAAGATGAAGAAAAAGAAAAAATAAAAGGCAGCGAAATATTGGTTTTAAATGCATTGCGAAATGAAAAGCACATCTCTCATTTTACACTGGATGAAGCAGTTGCCCTGGTTAAGGAATTAGCTGTACCGGCCGGTTATTTTACACATATAAGCCACCAATTGGGTAATCATGCAAATGTAAATACCAGTTTACCTTTAGGGATTGAACTGGCTTTTGATGAACATATCTTGTACTTATAATATTACCACTTCGTGGTATTGTATAGAATTTAAACTAGCACTACTTTACAGTCATAAAATGGGCAGGCTATGTTTAAAAATTTTGCAAAAGATTATTTTAATTTCACCCATAAAGAAAGGGCAGGTATTATTAGCATTATGTTGCTTATTATTTTTTTTATGATACTGCCTTTTATATTTCCATATTTTATAAAGCAAGCTAAACCGGATATAGCAGCATTTGAAAAAGATATTGCTGCCCTTAATATTAAAAAACAGCTAAGTACCAAAAAAAATACCCGACGAAATTTTGATGAAAACAATTACCAGAATTATTACCAGCCATCAGAAAAAAATTATTACACAAAACAAAATAAAGGCGTGCTGTTTTATTTTGATCCTAATACATTATCTGAAGAGGGTTGGGTTAGGTTAGGTGTAAGAGAAAAAACTGCTGCCACCATTCAAAAGTATATTGCCAAAGGCGGTAAATTTTATAAACCTGCAGATATAGGAAAAATTTGGGGCCTACATGAAAATGAAGTAGCCAGGTTATTGCCCTATGTACGTATAGCAGCTAAAGAATCGGCAGCATTTGTAGCAGATAACAATATAAAGCCACAAAAAACTATTGAAAGATACGCTCAAAAAATGATGACTGTTGATATCAACGATGCAGATACAACAGCTTTTATTGCATTGCCGGGTATTGGAAGCAAACTGGCAAACCGTATCATTAACTTTAGGGATAAGTTAGGTGGCTTTTATACAATTGAACAGGTAGCAGAAACTTTTGCCTTGCCAGATTCTACTTTTCAAAAAATAAAACATAACCTGCAACTTAATAATACAACGGTAAAAAAAATAAATATCAATGCTGCTACTATTGATGAATTAAAGCTACATCCTTATATCAGGTACAATCTTGCAAATGCCATTGTACAGTACCGTAACCAGCATGGGCAGTTTGTTTCGGTAAACGATCTTAAAAAAATAATGATTTTTTCTGATGAAAAATTTAATAAGGTAGAACCATATTTGGCACTTCGGTAAATAACTAACAATTGTTAGTATTTTTTAATTCCCTTAAATTGCAGCCTAACGATTGCCATTTTTTATGAATTTTAAGACATCAGAACTTACCGAACAGGTTGCTTTAACTGCAAAAGAATTTGCTAACCAGCATATTAAACCACATTTAATGGAATGGGACGAAAGCCAGGAATTTCCGGTACACATTTTTAAAGAGATGGGTAAACTGGGGTTAATGGGTGTATTGGTACCCGAAGAATATGGTGGCAGCGGGCTTGGGTATTATGAGTATAATGCCATCATCCAGGAGATTGCAAAAGTATGTGGCTCAATTGGTTTGTCGCTGGCAGCTCATAATTCACTTTGTACCGGCCATATACTAACTTTTGGCAATGAAGAACAAAAGAAAAAATACCTTTCAAAACTAACTACCGCAGAGTTTATTGGCGCCTGGGGCTTAACCGAAGCAAATACGGGCAGCGATGCAGGCAATATGAAAACAACCGCAATAAAAGATGGAAACGAATGGGTAATAAATGGAACAAAAAGTTGGATAACACATGGTAAAAGCGGCGATGTAGCAGTTGTAATTTGCAGAACGGGCGAACCAAGAAGCAAAGACAATTCCACCGCATTTATTGTAGAAAGATGTACGGCAGGATTTAACGCCGGTAAAAAAGAAAATAAATTGGGAATGCGTGCCAGCGAAACCGCCGAAATGATTTTTGATAACTGTCGTATTCCTGATACAAACCGCATAGGCGAAGTAGGCATGGGTTTTAAACAAAGTATGAAAGTGCTGGATGGTGGCCGAATTTCTATTGCAGCATTAGGGTTGGGTATTGCCAAAGGCGCTTATGAAGCAGCATTGCAATATTCAAAAGAACGTCATCAGTTTGATAAGCCAATTTCAAATTTCCAGGGTATAAGTTTTAAACTGGCAGATATGGCAACAGAAATTGAAGCCGCCGACCTTTTAATTAAACAAGCCTGCGATTTAAAAATGAGAGGCATGCCTATGACGAAAGAATCTGCCATGGCAAAATATTACAGTAGCGAAGTGGCAGTTAAAGTTAGTACAGATGCTGTACAAATATTTGGCGGGTATGGTTACACCAAAGATTTCCCTGTTGAAAAATTTTATCGTGATAGTAAACTTTGTACAATCGGCGAAGGAACCAGTGAAATACAAAAGATTGTTATTAGTAGGGAAGTGCTTAAATAAATTTACAAAAGTTTCATTATTTTCTTCATTGTTTAAAGCATAAATAATAAAGCCATCCTGATTATTAGGATGGCTTTAAGTTTCAAATACTTTACTTACTTTTTATCTCCACCAAGCATACCACTTAGTTTATCTTTAACGCTATCAAAAACATCTTCTGCTTTGTGAGCAGCATTTTTTGCAAACTCTTCAATTTTTTCTCCTGTTTGCCCTGGTATTACATCGCTAATTTTATCCATAATACTTGCATCTGATTTTGGCGCACCTGATGCTGCTGCAGCAGCCGTATCAGATGCTGTAGTTGATGAAAACATATTATCAACAGCTCCCTCTAACATTGGAAATTTTTCTTTTACAAATTCTTTAATGGCTTCAATTGATTTTGTAGCCTGGTCTGCACTGATGCCTGCTTTTTCAATAAGGCGTGTAATTAGTTCCTGCATAATTATATTTTTTAAAAATTGAATTACAAATATGGCAGGTTTTTGTCAAAGATGATTACTTACATTGGTGAATTAATCGTTAACCCAGATAAAGATGTATAAAGCTATAATCACTTATTCAGTATCATACCTGTCCACACGTGTAATTCCTGTCATCGCATTAAGCCTGTTTACCAGTTCATCAAGTTCTTCTTTATCGTGTACAAATATTTTTACATTGCCTTCAAAAATACCTTGTTTGGCTTCAATGGTCATGGCGGCAATATTAAATTTTAATTCGCCGCTGATAAGATTGGTAATTTTATGTATAACGCCAACATCATCAAGCCCAATAATTTTTAATCCGGTTAAAAAAGATATCTCTTTGTTTTTTGCCCATTTGGTTTTTACCACCCGGTGGCCGTAATTAGCCAATAGCCTGGCTGCATTGGGGCAATTGGTGCGGTGTATTTTTAATCCTTCGCCGGTAGTTACAAATCCAAAAACATCATCGCCCGGTATTGGTTTGCAACAATTAGCAAGCGTATATTGTATCTTATCGCTGCTTTCGCCAAAGATGATGAGTTCTGCATCTTTTTTATCAAATTGTTTTACCGACGGAGCGTTATCAATTTTTTCTTCCACAACCTGTTTTACAGGTTTAGGTGGTACCAGCTTATCGCCATGTAATGTAAAACCCTTTAATTCTTTAAGATCAATTTTTTTTATGGCAATCTCATACAACAGATCAAGTGATGAACCTGTTTTAAAATAATTGGAGAGTTCTTCCAGGTTTGCGGGGTTCATAGCAGCGCCTAAGCTTTCCAATTTTCGTTGCAGCATGTATTTGCCTTCTTCAGCAGTATTTCTTTTTTCTTCTTTTAAGGTATCCTTAATTTTAGATTTGGCCTTGCTGGTTACCACAAAATTCAGCCACTCAATATTTGGTTTTTGTTTGGCGCTGGTA
>DAOLYC010000267.1:0-3984 GCA_035425605.1 Ferruginibacter sp. | reverse complement strand
CCCCTGCCACCAAAGGGTAAATGATGATTGGTGAGATGCCAGCTTGCATTATTTACACATCCGCCACCAAATGCCACACTGTTAAGCCAGCTAGTTTCTTTGGCCCGGTTAGATGTAAATACATAAAATGCCAGCGGGTTCATATTTTTAGCAATTACTTTTAATGCTTCATCTTTTGTAATAAAGGTTAAGATAGGAAGTATGGGGCCAAAAATCTCGTCATTCATTATATCCATTTCCAAATCTACATTATCAATAATCGTAGGTTCGATAAATAATTTTTCTTTATCAGTTCGTCCTCCATATATGATGTTTCCCTGTTGTAGATACCTGGTTAGCCTGTTAAACTGTTTTTCATTTATGATTTTACCATAATTGTAACTCTCATCGGGCTTATCACTAAAAAATTGCAGTATTACTTTTTTTAAGGCCTCAACCAATGCTGTTTTTTTACTTTCGTGTACAAGGATGTAATCTGGCGCCACACACATTTGCCCGGCATTGCTAAATTTTGTCATGGCAATGCGGCGTGCAGCAACTTTAATATTTGCATCTGTTTCAACAATACAAGGGTTTTTACCGCCAAGTTCAAGCGTTACAGGTGTTAACTTTTCTGCAGCCATTTTATAAATTATTTTTCCAACTGCAGTACTACCGGTATAAAAAATATGATCAAAAGTAAAGTTATTCAACAATGCAGGAATAACGGTTGCCCCATCACCTTCCTCAAAACGGATATAATCCTTTTCAAAATTTTCTTCAATCATTTTTTTCATTATGGTAGAAGTTGCAGGCGCAAACTCAGATGATTTTAGTACAATACAATTGCCTGCTGCCATTGCCCCTGCAAGTGGTGTAAGTAACAGTTGAAACGGATAATTCCAGGGGCTGATGATGAGAACAACACCCATCGGTTCCTGTAGTATAAAACTTTTTGATGGTGCATTTAATAAATTTGTTTGTACAGTTTCGGGTTGCATCCATGCTTTTAAGTGTTTTATAGCATTATTTAATTCAGCAATTAAAAATCCTGTTTCTGTTACCCAACATTCTTCGGGGTTTTTCTTAAGGTCAGTATATAATGCCTGGTGAATTTGTTCTTCAAATTTTATAACTGCATCTCTAAGTTTAGTTAATTGTGTTTTACGAAAAGTATAAGGTTTGGTTTTACCGCTATTAAAAAATTGTCGCATCTGTAATAAGTGTTCCATTACATTTAAATTTGTTGAAAGATACTACTTCGTTGATAATTTCGATAGCTTTATAAAGAAGCAACTTGATGATTTAATGATAAAATATTTGCTATGACAGATGAGCAATACATGCAACAGGCATTGATTGAAGCAAAAAAGGCTTTTAACATGGAAGAAGTTCCGGTAGGAGCCATCATAGTAATGAACAACAGGATTATTGCCCGTGCTCATAACCAGGTTGAGTTATTGAACGATAGTACCGCACATGCCGAAATTCTTGCAATAACAACTGCGTTTAATTTTTTAGGCAGCAAATATTTACCCGATGCTACGTTATATGTAACCATTGAACCCTGCCTGATGTGTAGTGGTGCATTATATTGGAGTAAAATTGGAAAAATTGTTTATGGCGCCAGCGATGAAAAAAACGGGTATCACAAGAGTTGTGGTAGCAATAATCCTTATCACCCAAAAACAGAACTTATTAGTGGCATTTTAAACGAAGAATGTGCCCGGTTGATGAAAGATTTTTTTAAGGCACGCAGGTAATATCTATTGAACTATATTAGTTTGTTTATCACTAATTTTTATGGTTTAATGGATAATAAGTTTGTTTTTGTAACTTTTTTCGGCTTGCTTAATCAGTAAAAAATAAATACCCGGGCTTTCAGAAAACATAAATACAATGGTTTCGTTACCACTAAAAACTTCCCGCTTATCATTTCTAACCATTTTACCATTTTTATCTATCAACTGTATTTGTACAAAACCGGTTTCAAATCCGTTAATTTCAATTTCAACTTTATTTTTTGCAGGGTTGGGAAAAACCTTTGCAGAGGGAATTTTCTTTAATGGAAATGAATCTTTTTTAATTGATTGAACTTTTGTAAAGATATTTTGTTTAACAGTATCGGCATGTGTTAGCTGCGAATTACTTTGAGATATACAGCAAGAAATTCCTGAAAACGAAATAAAAAAAGCAATGATTTTTTTCATTTTAAATCTTATAAGGGAATAGATAACGTAAATTTGTAGCCTATCATTCACAATATTTTTTTAATTAAATAAAACTATACATTATGGCATTTACATTACCGGCTTTACCATTTGCATACGATGCATTAGAGCCACACTTTGATACAAAAACCATGCAAATCCATCATGGTAAACACCACCAGGCTTATGTAGATAATTTAAATAAAGCTATTGCTGGTACTCCAAACGAAAATAAAAGCATTGAAGAACTGGTTGCTGCGGCAGGAAGCATTAGCCCGGCTGTACGTAATAATGGTGGCGGCCATTGGAACCATAGTTTCTTTTGGGAAAGCCTTGCGCCTGGAAAAGGCGGAGCGCCAACGGGAAAACTTGCAGATGCAATCAACAACGCTTTCGGGTCATTTGATGCATTTAAAGAAAAATTTGCAGCGGCCGGGATGACAAGATTTGGCAGCGGCTGGGCATGGTTAATTGTAAAAGACGGAAAACTTGAAGTTTCATCAACTCCTAACCAGGATAACCCGTTGATGGATGTTGCCGAAGTAAAAGGTACGCCTTTGCTTGGCTGCGATGTTTGGGAACATGCCTATTACCTGCATTACCAAAACCGTCGTGCCGATTATTTAGCTGCGTTTTGGAATGTGGTTAACTGGGATAAAGTAGCTGATCGGTTATAGGATTAGTTGTAAAATTTATGACCTGCACATTTTAAAAATGTAAGGGAGAAGCTATTTTGTAAGCTGTAATTTGGAAAAGGTTACAGCTTTTTTATTATAACTTTTTATAAGTTGGGATAAAAATAAATTTGGTTTAAGGCACCGGGTCGTAACCATGCCCTCCCCAGGGATGGCACCTGCTTACCCGTTTAATAGTTAGCCATAAACCTTTTATGGGTCCATATTTTTTTAAAGCTTCAATGCTATATTGCGAACAGGTAGGAGTGTACCTGCACTTTGGACCCATCCACGGAGAGATGATCAACTGGTAACATTTTATCAGTAAAATAAATGGAAAACTTAATATTTGTTTAATTGTTTTCATTTATAATTTTTAATAATCGTTTTAAAACAATACCTGTCTTTTCAAATATTAAATCATAATTAGGCAGTTCGCTGCCCAGGTATATAAAAAAAATTGATAACTTTTTATTAGATGATACTAGTTGATGTTGCAGTTCATTTTTTTGCAAACGGTATGCTTCTCTCATCAGCCTTTTAGCCCTGTTACGATCTACAGCTTTTTTAAAATGTTTGCTGCTAACTGCAAATCCTGTTTGTAAAGGTTCAGGCGATGCATCATTAAAAAGCCATAATACTTTAAAGGGAAAATTAGAAAACTGTTTACCGGTTTTAAACAATTGGTCTATTGTTTTACGGCTTTTTAGTTTTTCATTTTTTTTAAACGTATATCGTAGTTTGTGTTCCAATATCTTAAAATTAAAAAAAGTCCCCCGACAAAATATCGGGGGACTGAATTATTTTTAACCGGATAATTGCTGTGCAAACCGGGTTATCTTATTTTTTATCTCCGTGCTCGCTTGATACAGTTAATTTATGACGTCCCTTTTTTCTGCGGCTTGCTAATACTTTGCGGCCATTAGCAGTTTGCATACGTTGACGAAAACCGTGTACTGATTTTCTGCGGCGTTTGTGCGGTTGATACGTTCTTTTTTTACCTGGCATTGTTATTTATTTTTACCTGCTGGCAGGATTTACAAATTAATTTCTATGTTCTATTTTATTACACTCAACAAGGCACCATCCCTGCTGTTTGTGAAAGGACGGCAAAAGTAGGG
>DAOLYC010000266.1:0-3991 GCA_035425605.1 Ferruginibacter sp. | reverse complement strand
GATTCGTAAAATGGAATCTTCATTTTTGAATACAGGTTTAAAAATATTATCCCATCCGTGATAAATAAGGTCGTCTTTACCAGAACCATTCTGAGCAAAGAGCTTAACACATAAAAATATTACCGTAAAAAATAAAGAAATCTTTTTCATCGGGATATATTTCAAATACTGTTACAACAATTAACAACTATTCTTTGGCAATTAGCTATATTATGTATTTGATATTATTTACAATAACCTGGAAAAATTTAATAACATACTTAATGTCATAAAACAGAAATTTATTTCTGTTCTTTTAGTTGTATTGCTCTGAATTTTTCAAAAAAATCTCTGGCAAATTTTTTCATATTATCGCTCATCTCCTGCTGCTTGGTAGCTCTTTTAAAACTATCAGCCATACTCATCAGCATCTGGTAATAAAAATCGGCCATTTCATCTACCATCATATCTTTTGTCCACAGGTCAATACGCAATGCTGTTTTATCTGTTCCATCCCAAAAGGCAAGGCTCATGGCTTTTGCTTTTTGTACCATATCGGCAGTACTGTCGGTGGCAATCCAGTTAATTTGTTCAGGTACTTTGTTGGGGTCAAGCAGTACGTCAATTTTTATTGTAGATTGGTTCATGTTATTTTTTTATTGTTACCCGGTTTTTTATCAGCCGTAAATTTAGCTTAATTTAAGCATTGATAGTTTTTTCTAACCATTGCATCAGTGTTTGGGCGGCAATATCCCAATTGTATTGTTTACTTAGATTTTTTGCCGCTTCCACTAAGGCTTTTGCCTTATTTTCATCTTTATAAACGAGCATCATTTTTTGGGCTATATCTTCAAAGCTGGCGGGGTTACAATATATGGCGGCCTGGCCACAAATTGAATGCATTGCTTTTGCATCTGAAGTTATTATTGGAACCTGGCAATGCATAGCCTGTAAAAGTGATGAAAAGTAATCTGTATGCAGAACAGGATAAATTACTGCATAAGCTGCAGCAGTAAGTTGAGCTGTTTCTTCTTTAGTTAGATTTTGCTGCAACTTCACTTCGTTTTTTAACCTGTAAGTTTTAAAATCTTTTATAAACTGTTCATTGGGTTTGCCCGCAATCAATAGCAGCATATTGCTTTTTTGTCTTTTTTTAAAAAACGTAAATGCCTTTAATAAATTGATATAGTTAGCTTGTTCATCAATATTACCGCTGTAAAAAAAATATGCTTTGCCATCTGTATATTTTTCTCTTATTGTTTCGGATTTTTCCCAATCGAGCGGTAAAAAATTTTCATCAACACCCGGATAAATCAGATCAATCTCATCAACAGGTAATTTATAATTATCTTCTATTTGGGTTTTAACATATTTTGAAATGGCTGCAATGCTTTTTGCTTTGGTTAAAAACAATGGTATATTTTTTTTATAAAATGCCGATACCCATTTTTTTTGCAGATAAGATTGTTGCATCCAGGCCAAATGGCTTACCACCAGGCTTTGTGGTATTTTTGTTCGCAAACTACAAATACCATCCAGGCTTAAAAAAATATCTACTTTGTGCCGGCGTAATATCTTTGGTATTTTAAAATTAAGCCAGTATTGCAACTTCAAAGAATTGGAAGTAATTGGGCCAACTACAACCGGAGATACATTTTTTGCAAAAACACGACTACCGGTATAAGGGTTATCAAAAAGATAAATAAAGCGGTGTTGGGGAAATTTTTCTGTTAGCTTTTCAAGCAGGTTAAAAACAAAATTTTCGTAACCTTGCGGCTGTTGTGTTTTTTGTAACCTTGTGTTAACTGCAATGTTCATTTGAATAAAAAAACGTGAGGGATTTAACCCGTTATATCATTTAAGCAATTTAAGTTTTACCATTTCTATACGGGTATCGCTTACATTTAAAATATCAATTTCAAAATTGCCAATGATGATGTGATCTTTAAGTTTTGGTATTTCTTCGTTGTTTTTAATGATATAGCCTGAGAGTGTTTCTGTATCATCATCATTAGGAAAAACAAGGCCGTATTTTTCTGAAATATAATCCAGTTCGGTTCTGCCGCTAAAAATAAATTCGTGTGAGCCAAGTTGTTTTTCCACAACTTCTTCGGTATCGTATTCGTCTTTTATTTCGCCAAATATCTCTTCCAACAAATCTTCCATGGTAACAATACCGGCTGTACCGCCAAACTCATCAATAACCCATGCTATTGATTTTCTTTCTTTACTAAATTTATTCATCAGGTCGGTGGCGCTCATTGTTTCGGGCACTGTAGGTATGGGCAGTAAAATATCTTTAACGGTTGCCGGTTGTTTAAACAGGTCAAGCTGATGAATGTAACCGCTTATGTTATCAATATCTGCATCAAACACCACCAGTTTGCTTAATTGCGTTTCAATAAATTTGCCTTTAACCACATTCATGGGCATGTTAATATTAACAGCTTCTATCTCTTTTCTTGGTATCAGGCATTCCCTTAATTTAGTTTCGCTGAGAGATAAAGCATTTTCAAAAAGTTCCTTGTTAATCTCACTGCTTACTTCTTCTTCGTGATGTTTATTCTGCTGCATAAAGCTTTCCAGATCAACTTTACTAAACACATCTTTTTTAGAATTGATCTTAACATCCAGCAGGTGTTTTAATATCCACCCCGAAAAATTTATAAGCTGTATGGCTATGGAAGAAAACATCCAATAAAACAATTGAACTGTACTGCTGATAAAGCCCGACCCCAAAATGCTGCTGTTTCTTGCCCTAAATACGGCTTTAAAAAATAGTTCTGCAAAAAGTACAATTAAGCCAGATAATGTGGTTTCTACAAACAGTTTTATATAATCAACATATACAATAAGTACATTGGGCAGATTGTGTTGTATCCAAAGCCAAATGGGTGATAGCATTTTAACCACCAGTAATCCATACACTACAAAAAACAAGTTAACACCAACCAGCGTAGTGCCTATAAGTTTTGCAGGTTGATCGGCATAAAAACCCCATACCTTACCGCTTTTGGTGCCTTGCTTACGGTTAAGTTCAATAGAAAGTTTATTTGCAGATATGAATGCAATTTCTATACCTGCAAAAAAACCTATTAGTGCCAATGAGGCTATGATGGCTAAAAAAGAAATCCAATCCATACCTAAAAATAAGAAAGAGATTTTAAATGGTATTTACTTGTTGATAAAGGTGGCTACAATATCTTCTGCTTCGGAGCAGGCTTGCTGTAGCTGGCTGTTGATAACAATTTTATTAAAATGGTTTTTAAATGATAATTCGTATGCTGCTTTATTTATTCTTGCAGTTAATGATGTTGCTGTTTCGGTTCCACGACTTTCAAGTCGTTTTTGCAATTCTTCAATAGAAGGCGCTTGTATAAAAATACTAAGTGTAATATCGGGATACTGTTGTTGTACATGAATGGCGCCTTTTACATCAATATCAAGCACCGGTATCTTACCCTGGTTCCATATCTTTTCCAATTCGGATTTTAATGTGCCGTAATATTTTCCTTCGTACACCATCTCCCATTCTACAAATTCGTTATGTTGAATCTTTTCTTTAAACACATTGGTGCTAATGAAATGATAATCTACCCCATCTTTTTCATTGCCCCTGGGGCTACGAGTAGCAGCCGAAACCGAAAAAGCCAGTTGCGGAAAAACTTTCATCAGGTGTTTGGTTATGGAAGTTTTGCCAGCACCAGATGGTGCAGTTATGATAATAATCTTTTGAGTTAAGCTAGCCATGTGCAAAGAAACTATTTAATTTTTATTTTACAGGTTCGGTTTAAAATGCAAAACCAGGTTGGTGTTTTCTGCATTGCCATTTAATGTTAATTCACTTTCTGTTAAAGTGGTTATAGTGTACCTGTTTATACTATTTCCCGAATGTGAAGTAAGTACTAGTATTTTATCATCGTTACCTGTTAGTTGGTAGCTGCCTTCTACAGTAATTTTGTTGCCCACAGAACAAGTATATTGAAAATTATCTTTAAACGTCCAACTTAAT
>DAOLYC010000265.1:0-4015 GCA_035425605.1 Ferruginibacter sp. | reverse complement strand
CCTTTAGATTCAAGACTTGATTCTACAGGAGGTGTTACAAGAATATGTAAATCTGTAGCAGAAACAAAACTAGGATCCACTGCAAATGAATTTGCATCCAATGCATTTGCTACTTGCCATGCACTTAGGTTTGCTGAAGTAGTAACCCCAACTATACCAAAAACAGATCCTGTTCCTGTGGAATAAAAATTATTGCGATTAGAAGTGAGCGTTGTTGTAGCATTTAAGTTAATTGCGTAATGAACGCCCGTTCCTGTACTGTTTGATCTTGTATTTGCAAAAATATTATTCTTTACATTGTCAACACCCGTAGCAGTTCTTCTAAATGCAGCTGTGTTCCCAGCCACACCAGCTACTACATTTGCCCCTGTGATATTTACAGAATTGAAATAGAAATTATTCGCTACAGCCCCATTCTTTTTAATACCATTGTATTCATGCCCATTTACATAAGGTGCGCCCAGATTATCTAAACCAAGAGCAATCATATTATTGGAATAAGTACTGGTACCTCCTAAAATATTCATTCCACTTATTACAGCCAAACCAGAACTGGTAGAACCTATATTGGAAATTTTATTTCTTGAAATAGTGTGATTAAAGGTTGTTGCACTTCCTGTAAAATAGATCCCTGTAAGGTTTACTGCAGCAGTCGGCGTAATATTTGAAAGATTTGAAATAATATTATTTGAAATATTTTGTGCTAAGCCAACTGTAGTAGAACTATGAGAGATTCCTATCACTGAGGCATTTAAATCCACACTCGCATTTGGCGCCGAAGTTTTCAAATTTGAGATGATGTTTTGCGATATAGTATTTAAACCACTGGTAGTGGTTATTCCCCTAACCTGAGCAGTAGTGGCAGCACCTGAATATTGACTTGTAAGGTTTGAAATTGTATTCCCAGTGAAACTTGAGGTATGGGCTGAGGTAGACCATATTCCATTCACAAGACCTGCGGTTGCACTTGTATTTAATGAATTTATAATATTATCTGCAGATGAAATACTTCCAATGGTATTATTCGTGACCATATTTCGACCCGCAGTCATATACATGCCGATAACACTCGTAGAAATTAAGTTCGTACTGCTATTAGCAGTGATTCCACCTATATTATTTCCAGTGATATTGGTATTACCAGAGCATGTAGATGTGAAACCTGTAGTAGAACCTCCACTTAAAGTAGTAGATGTTACGATTGATCCATTAGTCACAGTACTACCAATTGTATTATTTGTCACATCAAAATTTCCTACACCTAATATATTAATACCTGTCCAGATACCTGGCCCAACAGTTGCACTACTTGTAGTTGAAAAATTAAAATTTTTAATGGTATTATTATTTATAGTCGAAGTAGGTCCTACTCCAACTGACAATAAAATCACCTTCATAGTACTAGCAACAGCCCCCAGATAAGTTGCGGGTCCTCCTGCTGCCAATGGTGCTGTTCCTCCTAAAAAATTACCATTCACTGTATAACCATAACCAGCTGCACTATTAATGTTTATATACGAATGACTAGCCGAGGTGGTGTAAGTCCTATTTGCACTTTGGAAGAAGCTATTGTTGGAAATTGTCCATTCTCGGTTTCCTGCAGTATTAATCAATACCCCATTTGAAGCCAAGGTAGGAGAGAAAAAGTCAGAAATGGTATTATTGTTAATCGTATTACGCGCATTAAATGCATTTAGTGTAGCATTATTAGAATAAATCATATTATTGGGCGTTGTTACACCATCGCTCAAATCACAGTTTTGAATTGTATTGTCACTATTACCTGCCGTGGTTAAACTATTACCAAACGCAACCACACCGTTTGTAGCTGATGAAGTAACGCCTAAGATATTTAAATAATTTAATGTGATATTATTTGCATCATTGATATAGGAAATAGCACTACCTGTCGTAATCGTATTACTGATTGTGAGATGACGTAAAGCACCAATACCTCCTGGTCGCCCATCAAATGTTATCCAACTTGCTCCTGAAAATTGTATAGTATTTAAAGCTGCACTTGTAATAGAAAGATTTGTAGCTCCTAATTCAGGACGAACTGTAATTGTATTGATATTGCTTGAGCCTAAAGAAGGCACTACAATCGGAAATGCCTCTACGGTGCTTACATAAGCAGCTTGTAGTTCAAAAATCAGAGGGCAATTTACTCCATTTGTTGCAACTGCTGCAAATGCTGCAGTCAACGAAGTGTACGCACCCGTTGGACCTACTGTATAGACTCCACAAAAGGTACCAGGTAATGTTGACTGAGAACCTGTTAATGGGGCAGAACAAATTGCAGGAGAGGCTGACACAATTCTGAAATAATAAAGCGTATTGTTATTCAATCCAGTTTGCACCAATGCATAAGGGCTACCGGTTGTTCCGGTTGTTACTGATGCTACAGTTCCAACCAGTGTAAAATTTACGTTATCTGTAGAACGTAAAACATAGAAATTTGTTTCGTCTGTTGAGTTATCAACCCAGTTAACAGTCATACCATTCGTAGTAACACCTGTAAAAGTTAAAGAGGTTGGTGCTGCAGGAGCTACAGGAGGAGCCCATGAATATTTTGTACCAGAAACAGGCACACTGGCTGTTTGCAAATCACATTTTGCCGCATTTGAAACCCCCGCAGTTGAAGTTGCCCAGGTATCTATACCAGCAATAACTGATCGGTTATTATAATCTAAATTGCCAATCCCTTTAAGACCAACTTCTGCTTGTCTTGAAGTGGGTCCCATTGCGCATGATCCATAATGTAATTCAATGGTATTAAGTGTTTCATTAATGCGAATTTGACCATTGAGCGTATCGCCAGAACTAAGATAGCCTCGATAACCTTTATACTGCACTACTAAAGTACGGTTTGGGGCAACACCAATGGTTTGGTATCTCAATTCACCAATCCCAGCTTGCGACTGTAAATCGGCATTAAATAAATGAATCGCATTATTATTAGTCCCAGTGCTAATATTGGTATACGATGATGTTACTGCAGGTCCTAAGGCAATAAATCCGTTGTTGTTTATTGAGAATCGGTCATAAATCACCCCATTATAACAAAAATTAAAGCCAATAGGGAGATTATTAAAAGTGTTGTCATCATTTACTTCTGTACCAATGGATATACCACCCACAATAGGAACATAGGGTGTATTCGATGACGTAAAGGTATACAAGCTTACTTGCCCCGACGAAACGAATGAAAGCCCTAAAAGAAGAATTAAGAGCGTGCTTTTTAATAAACTGTTGAATTGTTTCATGTTTTTAGTGTTTTAAAATTGGTAATATGATTTAGTCGTCATTTTTAATTAAGTATAAATATTTTGTATATTCCTCACCATAATAGAGATACAATGAATTTTTCCTGATTTCTGATGATAAATTTTTATCTACTATATTTGTTTTCAGCTGATTCATTACATTTTTATCTGCAAGTGAATAATCCTGGCCAAATTTTTCGGATAATTGTGTATTTAATTCCACATCGTTATGTGCTATTTCAGTCTTTAATTCAAGGGTTAAATTTTCCTTAGGTTCTACATGGTTTTGCGCATATATTCCCATTGAATAAAAAGTCGAAATGACTATGAAAAATAAAGATTTAATTAAAATTGTATACATCCCCTCAAACATATTTTATACAAAATTGTATTTTATTTTTCAATTTTTATAATGTTGCATTATATTTAATTAAATATAATATAACATAATCGTAATATATCGATAAAATTCGACCTTTTAAAAAGTCAATTTCACCTTGTAATACTCACTATTCTCCTCAAAAAAAACACCTCTCTTCTATTTGAAGAGAGGTGCTGATTGTAAGTGCAATTATATATTACATTAAAATTTAATGTACATTAGTTATCTTTCTTCACTTTGCTTGTGTGGGACAAATGGTTGTTTTCGTACACTTGTACGGTATAAACTCCACTTGCTATCTCACCTAAGCTTAGCTGGATATTATTCATACCCACAGCTGATTTAGCTTGTACTTGACGTATCACTC
>DAOLYC010000264.1:0-4032 GCA_035425605.1 Ferruginibacter sp. | reverse complement strand
ATTTATAGTCTTATTTTTTGCCGTTTATAAAAATGGCTTGCTTTTGTTTAACTGGGAAATCATATTTTTGTTATATGCGTTATAAATTTTTAACCGGTATTTTTTTACTGCTTATAGCATTTAATGCCAATGCACAAGAAAAATGGGGCTTGCTTAGGTGTGTTACTTATGCAATGGACAACAATATTACAGTAAGGCAAACCGACTTGCAAAGTAAAACTGCTGCATTGCAGTTAAAGCAAAGCAAACTTGGACAAATACCCAGCCTTGGTTTTAGTGGCGGGCCGGGGTATAGTAGTGGCCGTAACCAGGATCCTACCAACTTTAGCCTAATAACGCAAAGCTATCTTTCGGCAAATTTACAATTGCAAAGTAGCGCCGATATTTTTAACTGGTTCAGCAAACGAAATACCATAGCGGCAAATGAATGGGAACTAGAAGCTGCCCGTGCAAGCACCGATAAATTAAAAAATGATATAGCCTTAACTGTAGCCAATTCTTTTTTACAAGTATTACTGGCTAAAGAACAGGAGAAAATTGCAATAGTTCAATTACAGCAATCTCAAGCACAGTTGAGCAACACCCGAAAACTGGTAGATGCCGGATCGTTGCCCGAGCTAAATGCTGCCGAACTGGAAGCACAAGTAGCCAGGGATAGTTCCACAGTTATCACTGCAAAAGGAAATGTTTATCAAAACATACTTAACCTTAAAGCCAATATGTCTTTGGATGCAGATACTTATTTTGAAATTGAAGCTCCGCCGGTTGAAAAAATTCCGATAGAAAAACTTGCCGATTTGCAACCCAATGTTGTTTATAATTTAGCAATCATTAATATGCCGCAACAAAGGGTTAATGATTTTAAACTAAAATCCGCTCAAAAATCATCGGCTGCTGCAAAGGGAAACTTATATCCAACTATCTCAATGTTTGGAAATTTGGGTAGTGGCTATAACAGCAGGGCTAATGAAATTACAGGATCTACCTTAATAAATGTTCCATTGGGAAAAGTAAATGTAAATGGAACTGATTATAATGTTTTTCCTTTTCAACCCTATACAAATTATACTTACGGTAAACAAGCGTTTTTTTCGCAGTTAAATCAAAACTTCCGGCAGTCAATTGGTTTAAATTTAAGTGTACCTATCTTTAACGGTTACAATGCACGAACCAATTACGAAAGAAGTAAAATAAATATAAGGAACCTGCAACTGCAAAAAGAGTTGGATGATAAAACACTGAAATCGGACATATACAGGGCTTATGATGCAGCCATAGTGGCTTTAGAAAAATTTAATGCAGGAAAGAAGAGTTTAGAAACTACCCAGCGTACTTATGATTTTGCAAAAAAACGTTATGATGTAGGAATGCTTTCAACATTTGAACTTATCACCAACCAGAATAACTTGTTTAGTGCAAAATTGCAAAATGTGTTAAACCAGTTTGATTATGTTTTTAAAATGAAAGTGCTGGAATTTTATAAAGGACAGGGTTTAAAATTTTAAAATAAAAGCACAGTAAATAGATAAAAAGTACAAGAGTGCGACGCCAACGAAGTAGAGTAGAGTGATTTGGCCGGGCTCAAAAAAAAATAAAACGAAATGAGCAAATCATTAAAATGGATTTTAATTAGTTTGGGAATTTTAATTGTATTATTAGTAATACTTTCAAAAACAGGAGCCTTTGGCAAAGATGAAGGCATTAAAGTAACTGCAGAAAAAGTACAACGGCGTACCATAACCGAAGTGGTGAATGCCAGCGGAAAAATTTACCCCGAAGTAGAAGTGAAAATAAGCCCCGATATAAGCGGAGAAATTACTGAACTAAATGTACAGGAAGGTGATACCGTAAAAAAAGGACAGATACTGGCACGAATTTATGCTGATATATATAATATACAACGCAACCAGGCTGCCAGTGGTGTAGAACAAAGCCAGGCACAAGTGGCTAATTCGCAAGCTGCTATTGATGCATTAAAAGCTCAAATGGAACAGGCACAACGTACATACAATATGCAGAAAAAACTATTTGATGAAAAAGTGATAAGCCAAAATGAATATAATGTGGCCGACGCCAATTTAAAAAGCGCTAAAGCTAATTACAATGCTGCATTACAAGGTATTCGTAGCGGGCAGGCAAGTGTAAAAAGTGCCAGGGAAAACCTTGCAAAAGCAAATACCGATTTAGGCCGTACAGAAATTACAGCACCCATGGATGGTGTTATTAGTTTATTAAGTGTTAAGAAAGGCGAGAAAGTGGCTGGCAACAGTTTTAATGTTGGTACCGAAATATTGCGTATTGCAGATATGAGCAAAATTGAAATAAGGGTTGATGTGGGCGAAAATGATATTCCTAAAGTAAAACTTGGTGATAGTGCTTTGATAGAAGTGGATGCATACAGCGACCGGAAATTTAAAGGGTTTGTAACACAGATTGCCAGCAGTAATAATGGGGCTTCAACAGCAAGTGCTTTAAGTACCACATCAACCGATGTTACACAATACAAAGTATATATCAGGCTGCTCCCTTCCAGCTATATGGATTTGCTTGGTAAAGGAACATTTCCTTTTAGACCAGGCATGAGTGCCAATGCCGATATACAAACAAAAACACACCAAAATGTTTTGAGTGTACCTATTAACGCCATAACCACAAGGGATAAAAACGATAGCACTCAAACAACTATAACACCCAAAAAAGATGAGTCTGCTGTAAAGCCTGCCGTTTCGATGGTAGATGATTTGGAAGTGGTTGCTTTTGTTATTGATAAAGATGGGAAAGTAAGGAAGGTAAAAGTTAATACCGATATTCAGGACATAAACAATATTGAAGTTACTGAAGGATTAAAAGAAGGTGAGATGGTGGTAACCGGACCTTATGAAGTTGTAAGTAAAACCTTAAAAACAGGAAAAGAAGTAAAAGTAGTTGATAAGAAAGATTTGTTTGAGAAAAATTAATTGCACATTTTTATTTAAATAATTCTTCGGCAATAACAATACTTTCTGGTTTGCCCACATCAACAAGCTTATCACCACTGTGGTTGTAGCCATAAATAGGATATTTGGCTGCAAGACTTAGGTAAGTATCAACCAGCGAAAATTTTCCCCGTTGTGGAATCAAATCAAATATCTCTGGATTAAAAACAACTACACAACTGTAAGCCATTTCTTTTAACCCGTTTTTTGGTATAGAAATTTTTTCCTGGCCGGTAGTATTGTTTCTCCAACCACAAAGCCTGTAGTCATCATCAAATAAAAAGTTTCGTGTAGTTTTTCTGTTGGTGATACCAAATGAAATTACAGACTGCTGCTTCTTATGAAAACTAACCAGGTCGTTAATATTAAGGTTGGTTAAAAAATCGGCATTAAGTGTTATAAAGGGTTCGTTATTTTGCAACAGATTTTTTGCTTTCAATAAACCACCACCGGTTTCCAGTACTTCATTTGTTTCATCGCTAATAATTACCCGGCTTCCCCATCCATTATTTCTTTTAACTGCATCAATTATCTGGTCAGAGAAATGATGCACATTTACCACAACATCCAATATGTTATATTGCTGCAGGTATTCAATATTCCTTTGTAGCAACGATTTACCATTAATTATTGCCAGCGCCTTTGGGTGTTTGTCTGTCCATGGTTTAAACCTTGTTCCCAAACCCGCTGCAAAAATCATAGCATTCATTTTATCCAGTTTTGTTTATTAGTATGTGTTAAAACAATCTTTACTTTAAACTTATTTCTTAAATGCCTGGCAACAGCTTCGGCGGCATATACACTCCTGTGTTGGCCTCCTGTGCAACCAAAATTTATCATCAGGTTATTAAACCCCCGTTTTATATAATCACTTACCGAAACATCTATCACATTAAAAACAGCATTTAAAAATTGTAACATTTCAGTTTGCTGTTCAATATAATCTTTTACTTCTTTATCAAGTCCGCTCTGGGTTTTGTAAATATCAATCCTACCAGGGTTTAAAATACCCCTCATATCAAAAACATAACCTCCTCCATTTTCAGAAATATCTTTT
>DAOLYC010000263.1:0-4037 GCA_035425605.1 Ferruginibacter sp. | reverse complement strand
CAACTACCAATCAATCCAAAGTGCCAGTTACATCTACCAACTATGTGCAGATATTTAAGGATTTATATGGTGAGCATGAAGGAGTAATTGTAGGTTATACTGATAAACCTGGCGAAGAAAATTATTACCGGTATGAAATGAGCCGTATGATTGACAGCAGTGTAAAAAGTGTGGATGCTGTAAAAAGCAGTTGCACTTTTGGACAGAAGTATTACGTAAAAGAAATTGGCAGAACAATATACCCAGATAAAAATGTTGAAGGACTGGCTTTGACTTTTACATTTGAGCCTAACTTCTCACATAAACTAAATGATACTGCTTACATAAGATTACAAACTGTTGATAAAAACATTTACACTTTTTATGATAATCTTGACAGGCAAAAATTAGCACAGTACAATCCATTTGTAGAGCCGGTATTTATTGCTCCGGGGCAATTTAAAGATGCTATTGGTGTGTTTGGTGCTTACGCCGTTTCTGATTCCGTAAGATTTATCTACCCGGAATAACCTCACTACCAAATAATTCTTATACCAAGACGATGAAAGTAGCAGTATTATATTTTGTATGCCTTTGCTATGCATTAACCTCAGATGCACAGGATAGTGTTGCTGTGAAAAACGAAAATGTAGCTGTGGGTAAAACTTACATTTATAAAGCCGATACACTTTATTTTGGCAAGCCAAATATGCTACGCAATATCAGCCAGGTACCATCAAACATGTGGCAGATAGCAAAATCACCTTTTCAAAAAAAGAACTGGATTGGCTTGTCGGTTGTAGCTGTTACCACAACGCTGCTTATTGTAAAAGACCAGGATATTATTAAATGGGTACGCAGTACAAGCGATGGGATTGGGTTAAAACCTGAAACAAATTTTAAGGTTGCTTTAAAAGTAGGCAATACTAAAATTCTAAAAATTCCACAGAACATAAATACAACCTTATACCAGTTAGGCGAAGGTGGCACCAGTATGATGCTGGCCGGTGGTTTATGGATTTATGGTAAAATAAATAAAGACTGGAGGGCTATAAATACAGCAAATGATTTGGCAGAAACATTTGTTACAATGGGGCTTACCACACAAATTTTAAAAAGGGTTACAGGAAGAGAGAGTCCGTTTATGGCTACAGCAAATGGTGGCAGTTGGACAGCTTTTCCGGCCTTTGCAGCCTACCAGAAAAATACCAGTGCTTATGATGCTTTTCCGTCCGGGCATTTGGCCACGTTGATGGCAACAGTTACCGTACTTTCAGCTAACTATCCCGAAAAGAAATGGATTAAACCTGTAGGCTATACTTTAATGCTTTTATCGGGGTGGGCTATGATGAATACCGAAGTACATTGGGCAGGCGATTATCCATTGGCTATTGCGGTAGGGTATTTATCTGGTAAAATAACAACATGGCGGCATAAGGCAAATAATAGACAATTTACTAAAGCTGTGATACTTTAAGATGAAACTATTCTTTTCAATAGCGTTGTTTCAATTTGTAGCAACCATACTTTTTTCCTGTAAAATAATAAAACCTGTTTTTTATAATTTACCCGATGAAAAAGATGCACAGCGTTTTCCTTACCGCACAATTATGCAATCTCCCGATTCAACCGTTTTTAATTTTATTAATACAAGAGATACGCTGGTACAAATTAAACGAATAAGGGTAGAAAATAAATCTATCAACTCAACAGGCGTAAACCTTAACCAGTTTGTAAAACTGCATAAAACTATTTCATTTGCTATAATACGAAATGACAGCTTATTGTATGAATACTACTCCGGCAATTATTCATCAGCAAAAAATGTAACCAGTTTCTCCATTGCCAAATCATATATTACTATGCTTGTTGGTATTGCCATTAACGAAGGCTTTATAAAAAATGTAAATGACCCTGTAACTGATTATATAACGGAATGGAAAAACAAACCAGGGTATAATTTAATTACCATTAAAGATTTATTGCGCCACACTTCTGGTTTAAAGTTTACAGAAAATATATTTAATCCTGAGTCAGATCAGCTTCAGTTTTATTATGGCAGCTCACTCAGGAAAAACATTTTAGCTTCCACAATCAAAGAGCCGCCTGGTCAGCATTTCGATTACCAAAGCGAAAATCCATCGTTGCTGGCATTAATTATTGAGCGAACCACCGGAAACTCAGTTAGTAATTACCTGCAACAAAAAATATGGTCGCAAATTGGTACCGAAGCTCCTGCCTTATGGAGTACCGATAGAAAAGACAGTGCGGCTATTGAAAAAGCCTTTTGTTGTTTAAATGCCCATACACTTGATTTTGCAAAGTTTGCAAGGCTGTTACTCAACAAAGGAAACTGGAATGGAAAACAAATTATACCCAAACATTGGATTGAAGAATGTATAACCAGTACAACAGAAAATGGTGGCAAAATTACTTATGGCTATAATTTGGGGATTGGTCCTGCAGCTTATAATAGTTTTTACCCCATTGGTTTATATGGGCAATTACTTTACATCTATCCAAAAAAAAATCTGATTATAGCTCGCTTTGGTAATGCAGATATTAATTACAATCCCAATTACTGGAAAGAAATTATGATTCAATTAATTGACCAGTTGTGAAAATAATAAATCCAATGCTTTCTGTTTTAATTAACATCAAGGATCATAAAATTCAGTTTTTGTACAGTAAGCAGTTATAGTTTTATACTATCAATTTAAAAATAAGAATATGAAAAAGATAATAGCAATTTGTTTGGTATGCCTAAGCATCATAACGGTAAATGCGCAAAAATTAAATGTTGCAGATGTACCTGTTATTATAAAAAATGCTTTCATAAAAATGTACCCCGGTATTAAAACAGCGCAATGGAATAAAGAGGGTAAACTATATGAAGCCAGCTTCGCTGATGGAAGTTATAAAGGGTCTGTTCTGTTTGATGAAAATGGAAAATGGACAGAAAGGGAAACCGCAATTCCTGCAACTGCTTTACCATTAAAAATAAAAACGTACATGCAGGCAACTTATAAAAACATACCATTGATTGGGGCCGCAAAAATTACAAAGGCTACTGGTGAACTACAGTACGAAGTGGAGATTAAGGGTAAAGAGTTATTCTTTACAAAAGACGGAGAATTTATAAAAGAAGTCAAATAGTTATTATTGAAGCAGGTGTTAAATATTTACGTCAGTTACAATTCTACAGGGTTTCTTCAGATTTGGAACACAGATTTACAATTATATTTTAAAATTTAAAAACAACAAAAAATGAAAAAGTTATTAATGTCAGTAGTGGCCATCACCGCAATAGTGTTTGCCGCAAATGCACAAAAATTAGATGCAGCTAAAGTGCCTGCAGCAGTAAAAACTTCCTTTGCAAAGCAGTATCCTAACGCAAAAGTTAAATGGGAAAAGGAGAACGGTTTGTATGAAGCAGGCTTTGACCAAAACGGACACGAAATGAGTGCCATGTTTGAAGCAAACGGTACTATGACAGAATCGGAAATGGAAATTAAAGTAAGCGAATTGCCAGCCCCTGTGATGCAGTACATTGCAACACATCACAAAGGTGCCACTGTAAAAGAGGCTGCAAAAATTACTAAGGCCAATGGCGAGGTAAACTATGAAGCAGAAGTAAAGGGTAAAGACCTGATATTTGATGCCTCCGGTAAATTTTTGAAAGAGGTTAAAGGATAGTTTTTTTCATAAGCTACAGGTTAAGGGTTAATGGCAAGGGGGTGTATAGCTACATCCCCTTTTTTAATACGCCTGTAAAATTCAGTTTTTGTTCAGTTTTCACAAATATGTTTACATTTTAAAACTAATACTATGCCTTCATTTAAGTTGGTAAGCATCACTTCGAGTATTCTTATTGCATCATTTACGGTGCAGGCACAATATACCGATACTGTAAAAATCATTTCTCCTAAAATTGATTCAGGTAATTTGAAATACAATTGGCAGGCTACAAGAATAAAAAATAAATTTCCTGCTAAATCTTTACTTATTCCGGGCCTTATGATTGCATATGGTTTTACGGCCTTAGAGAACGATGGTTT
>DAOLYC010000262.1:0-4037 GCA_035425605.1 Ferruginibacter sp. | reverse complement strand
CTGGCCGAATTGGCCCGCAAACATAACGATGCAAATATCATTTGTATTCCGGCACGTTTTGTTAGTGATGGCGATGCAGAAAAAATGCTGGATATTTTTATGAACACAGCATTTGAAGGCGGCAGGCACGAAAAAAGAGTAGAAAAAATTGCCTGTTAAAATTATATGGTTATATGTTGAGCTTCATACTTTGGAATTAACATTAGCTTTTTAAACATTTACCCACCGTTCATATAAAAGTCAAAAGGTAATTACTGCTATTTACTTATTTTGCCCTTCTTTAAAATTTTACAATGAAAAAAATCATATCAATTATCTGCCTTATGGCAGTCATTAATGTTTGTTTTGCCCAGGCAAATGATCAGGAAAGATATGCCAACCATATTACGAGTGATAACCTTGCCAAACACCTTAACATTATTGCCAGCGCCGAAATGGAAGGCCGTGAAACCGGCACCGAAGGACAACGAAAAGCGGCCGCTTATATTGAAAGTCAATTTAAAGCTATGGGTTTAAAACCTATACCTGCATTAAAAGGCTATCAACAGTTTTATCCCCTTTATCAAGACAGTTTAATAAAAGCTGAACTGGAAATAGGCAACAAAGACGCAGTAAGTGGTACGGATTTTAATACCCCATTAACCAATAATGAGAGCGGAAAATTTAAAAGCAAAGAAATTGTAGTGGCAGGATATGGAATTGATGATGAAAAATATAGCGATTATACCGACCTTAATGTAAAAGGAAAAACTGTTATCATCTTTTTGGGAGAACCTAAAAAAGATGGAAAATATTTTTTAAATGCCAACAACCGTTTCAGCGAATGGACATTTCCGGGCATTTCAAAAAAACTGGCTGCTGCTGCAGCTAAAGGTGCGGTTGCTGTACTTATCATTAATCCACGCCAGGAAACTTTTAACGAACGGGCTATTGCAAGTGGTAAAAAAACTGGGGTGTACTATCCCCGGAACGATACAAAAGAAAAATCAATAAGCTATGCACAGCTTTCTCATGCATTTGCTAAAAGTATTATTGGAGATAATTTTGATAAAATACTAAATGCAGTTAAAGCCAATAGTATTCCAGATAAAGAATGGTATGTTACCAAAAAAATAAAAACCCAGTTTGAATTAAAAAAAGAGCGTACGGTTATTATGGCCAGCAATGTAGCTGGCATTATAGAAGGCACGGATAAAAAAGACGAATATGTTTTTTTAACAGCCCACTACGATCACCTGGGTATGCACAATGGAAAAATATATTATGGTGCCGATGATGATGGCAGTGGCACCTGTGCTGTTATTACTATGGCCGAAGCATTTATAAAAGCTGCAGCAGATGGCATTAAGCCAAGACGAACAATTGTTTTTATGACTGTTAGCGGCGAAGAAAAAGGATTGTGGGGAAGTGAATACTATAGCGATCATCCTTTTTATCCATTAGACAAAACAACTGTTGACTTAAATACTGATATGATTGGCAGAATTGATACTGAACGTATGAAAGACGACACATTAAACTATGTGTATGTAATTGGCCACGATAAACTAAGCAGCGACCTTGCTACCATAAACGAAGGAGCCAATAAAAAATACAGCAACCTGGTTTTGGATTATAAGTTTGATGACCCTGCCGATCCTAACCGTATTTATTTCCGCAGCGACCATTTTAACTTTGCACGCAAAGGAGTGCCTGTGTTGTTCTTTTACGATGGTATGGTACAGGCCGATTACCATAAACCAACAGATACAGTAGATAAAATAACCTGGGGCCTGTATGAAAAAAGAACCCGTATGATTTTTCATACCGCCTGGGAAATGGCAAACAGGGATGATATGTTGAAAAGAGATATGCCATTGAATATGGGAACCAGATAACTATATGAATTACCAATACACAAAAGCCACTATTTAATCTTAAAAAATTTATAGTGGCTTTTTTATGCTTCCGATTACTTCAAGTTTATTTTACCTCTTTTTCATTATCCTTCTTATTTATATCCGGCACATGACTGCTTCCTAATTTTATATTTTTTATTTTTTTAGATGCATTAAAATTTACAATACTGGTTTTATTCCCTTTTTCCCATACTGCAATACTCTGGTGAAATTTTTGAATACTACCATCTTGATAAGTAACAGTTAAATCAACAGGCACCGGTTTGGTTCCTTTACGCTCTATGGTAACCTGTTTTCTGTATCCCTTTTCAACAACATTTGCAATGGCAAGGTCAGGCACGCCGTCATCAAAAAACCAGCTTTTCCAAAACCAGTTTAAGTTTTTTCCACTTCCTTCATTCATACTAAAGAAAAAATCTGTTGGTATAGGATGTTTGCCTGCCCAGTTACTGAAATAATTATGAAGGCCTTTATAAAAAAGGTCATCGCCCACCATATCTTTTACAAAAAGGTAGCCCATTGCCGGTTTTGGATAACTGTTAATAAACATTGATGTTCCATTCTGTTGTGTTGTTAATGTTACAATGGGTAAATCAATTTCATTACCTGCAGTATTTTCAACAGGTGCAACACCGTAAAGATCTACAATACTTGAATCAATCATTGGCGAAATAAGCCATTCGCCAATGGTAGCCCATCCTTCATCCATCCAACCATACTTGGTTTCGTTGATGCCCATGTAAAAAGGAAACATGGTATGAAAAATTTCATGTGTAGTTAACTCTATGCTTTCGGCCCTGTCTTGTACAGGATTATCATTTACCATCATCGGGTATTCCATCTGGTCTAATCCATCAAACACAGTTTCGTGGTTGTATGGGAAAGGCCATTGGGGAAAACTAAAGCTCATTGCATGTACTGTTTTATGTGCATCTGAAGCCACATTAAAATAATCTTTATGCCTGGGATCAAATACTGCATCAACTCTTGTTCTTCTGCCTGTTTTTTTATCAACCACAAGGCTTGAACTTTGCCAGACATAATAATTGCTAATTGCAAATACCGCATCAGTAACATTGTTGGCTTCAAATATCCAGGTATGGGTATTGGCAGGTTTTACTATACCTCCGTTTTTTACATCGTTGCTATCAATTACATCAATAATGGCATCATTTGTTTCGGCTAGCTGAATACGTTGCTGGTATTTACTTTCAAAAAGTTCTGATGTATTTTGTAAATCGCCTGTAGCCCAAACAAGATAATTGCCGGGTACAGTGATGGAAGTTTTAAAATTGCAGAAATCATTGTAAAACTCTTGTGTGCCAAGATATGGATTAAGGTTCCAGCCGTCAATATCATCATACACCGCTATACGTGGAAAATAATAAGCAATAAAATAAGCACCTTCTGCAACTTCTCCGGTACGGATATGCGATTTTTTATTGAGCGTATAAGAAAATCCAATATCAAATTTTATTGATTGCCCTGGCGGAAGCGGTTTAATCCTCACAGTCATATTGGTTGCATCAATACGATATTTTTTTGTATCTATGGGTTCATTATCTGCCAGTATCTTTTCTATTTTTACACCTTCAGTTAAATCATCGCTTTGTATATTCATTAATCTTGGCGATCCTTTTTTATAAATATTGGGGTACAGTTTAAAAACAATAATCTTTAATGTGTCGGGGCTGTTATTGCTGTAATTAATTTCTTCGGTACCACTCACAATTCTTGTTGCCGGTTGAAAGTTTACAGCAATATTATAGGCCGCATGGTTTTGCCAGTAGTTTTTTCCAGGCAGGCCATTTATGCTCCGGGTTCCTTTATCAAATGCTTTTTGAATGTTTCGGGGAATGGGCAATGATGTTTGTGCAAATGAAAATTGCATCATAAATATCATCATTAATACAGCATAATATTTTTTCATAGCCATTTTATTTTAAAGGTATGACAAATGAAAACATAAGATATAATATGGGATATTAAAACAATAGGCGCTAACAAATTAGCGCCTATTCTATAAAATACAGTTTAAAATTACCAACCCAATATCCAGGCAAAAATCAGCGGAGCTACAATGGTGGCATCGCTTTCTACAATAAATTTTGGTGTATTTATATCCAGTTTACCCCAGGT
>DAOLYC010000261.1:0-4040 GCA_035425605.1 Ferruginibacter sp. | reverse complement strand
TTAGATAAAAGTTGAATAAAGATAAAAAGCAGAAATGCTTAATTACAAATATTGAAACAAAAGCCAAAGCCTGGCCTCCCTCTCTTTCGGAGAGGGACCGAGGGAGAGGTCGCTAATAACACAATATGTCATTACTGAAATACGAATCGCAACTAAGGGAACCGTTGGTTGATGGTAATAAAGATTATCACCAGGTAACGGAAGATATAATACGTCCCATTGAGATGAAGCCAAGCCGTTTATGGTATATTGGTTTTTCGATCAGTGTAGCCTTATTATTATTTGGTGTGTACAGCGTTTATCGTGAGGTTACTTACGGTATTGGCCAGTGGAACCTTAACAAAACCATCGGCTGGGGTTGGGATATTACCAACTTCGTTTGGTGGGTTGGTATTGGTCATGCCGGAACGTTAATCTCTGCCATCTTATTATTATTTCGCCAGGGCTGGAGAACAGGTGTAAACCGTGCCGCCGAAGCGATGACTATATTTGCTGTAATGTGTGCCGGCCAGTTCCCAATATGGCACATGGGCCGGGTATGGATGGCTTTCTTTGTATTACCTTATCCAAACACCCGTGGACCGCTTTGGGTTAACTTTAATTCGCCACTATTGTGGGATGTGTTTGCGGTAGGTACTTATTTCACCGTTTCATTGCTATTTTGGTATTCTGGTTTAATACCCGACCTGGCAACAGTAAGAGACCGTGCAAAAACAAAATTTCGTAAATTCTTTTATGGCGTTACTGCATTTGGATGGACAGGAAGTACCAAACACTGGCAGCGCCACGAATCTTTATCACTTGTATTAGCAGGCCTTGCTACACCACTGGTACTATCAGTACATACTATCGTATCCTTCGACTTTGCCACTTCAGTAGTTCCGGGTTGGCATACAACCATCTTTCCACCATACTTTGTGGCAGGAGCCATCTTTAGTGGATTTGCCATGGTACAAACATTGATGATTGTTGTACGTAAAGTTTTAAACCTGCAAGATTATATTACGATGGGGCATATTGATGCCATGAATAAAGTAATTGTACTTACCGGAAGTATTGTTGGTTGTGCATACTTAACAGAGTTATTCATTGCCTGGTACGGACAAAACCCCTATGAGTGGTATGCCTTTAAAGAAAACAGGGCAAACCTATTTACACCTTATGGTTGGAGTTATTGGTTGATGATGTTCTGTAACGTGGTATCGCCACAGTTATTTTGGAGCCGTAAATTAAGAAGAAACATCACCGTTACTTTCTTCATGAGTATTATTGTAAACATAGGTATGTGGTTCGAGCGTTTTGTAATCATTGTATCTTCAGTTTATAGAGATTTCCTTCCATCAGCCTGGAGTACTTATTACAGCCCTTCTATTTGGGAAGTAGGATTTTATTTGGGAACATTTGGATTGTTCTTTACTTGCTTCTTCATTTTTGCAAAATACTTCCCTGTTATAGCGGTTGCAGAAATTAAAGCGGTTTTAAAAACCAGTGGAGAGAACTATAAGGTAAAAATGACTGATTTGGAAAAAGCGGATTCAGAAAAATTTTATATTGAAGAGGTGGCACATGCGCACTAAGTATTTTGAATTTTTAAATTTTGAATTATATGGCTGGAGGAATTAAAAAATTTATTGTAGGTTCATTTGATGATGAAAAGGTATTGTTTCCTGCTGTGAAAAATGTTCGCAAAGCAGGTTACAAAATACACGATGTTTATACACCGTTTCCAGTGCATGGCCTTGATCATGCCATGGGCATTCGTGAAACCAGCCTGCACACTGCCGGATTTATTTATGGTATTACCGGTACTACCACAGCGTTAGCGGGCATTGGCTGGATATTTACCAGAGATTGGCCACTAAATTTTGGTGGTAAACCACATTTTGATTTGCCTGCATGGATTCCTATTACATTTGAGCTTACTGTATTGTTTTCTGCTGTAGGAATGGTGCTTACTTTTTGCTACTTGTGCAACCTGGCTCCGTTTATAAAAAAACATCATTTTCATCCTCGTGCAACCGATGATCTTTTTGTAATGGCTATTGAATGTACCGATAAAACAAACGATGCAGAGGTACAGGCATTTTTACAAAATGCAGGCGCACAGGAAGTAAATGTACAGGAAGTGGAAACAGGATGGTGGATAGGAACTTACGACAGGACACAGAAATTATATAAAGAGGAAAAAGGATACTAAGAAAAAAAGCGAATACAAAAGATATTAAAGAGACTTTTAAGAATACGAAATGAAAAAAATCGCAATATTAACAACACTTATCTTTTCAACTGCAATTGTTTTCATCAGTTGCAGAGATAAACGTGAACCAGGCAGGGCTTATATGCCGGATATGGCTTATAGCCGGGCTTATGAAACCTATGCCCAAAGAGACTCTACTATTTTTACAACCAATCCTAAAGATGCAGGACATAAAATTTTTTATAACAATTTACCTCCTGCCGGTACAATAAAAAGAGGAGACCTGTTTCCTTATACTGTGCCTAATGATAGTAATGGATTAATAAACTTAAGCAGCCAGGTAAAAAATCCTTTAGAACCATTGACTGGTAAAGAGCTGGAAGAAGCTGGCAGGTTGTTTAATATTAATTGCGCAGTTTGCCATGGAGAAAAAGCCGAAGCTAATGGCCCGCTTGCACCAAAAATAGGTGGTGTTAAAAGCATCATAGCAGCATCGCCGGGCTTTAGCGATGGCCGCATTTTTTATGTAATGACCTATGGACAAAATAATATGGGAAGCTATGCATCTCAATTAACTAAAGAACAGCGCTGGAGGATAGTACAATATATAAGAACGCTTGAACCAAAAACATCGGGTACAGAAACTGCTATGCCTGATAGTGCGGCAGCAAAATAAATATGTTGGAACAACAGGAAGTGTTTTTTGAATTTAAGAACATATAAAATATATAAACAAATTTGGCTGCTTTTTTTTCATGTAAAGAACAAAAAAGTAATCATAATAACTCAAAATAAAGAATAGATGGATCATCAATTTCAATTACCCGGCAGTTATAAAAAGTGGACTTATGGCCTGATTGGTGTCGGTTTATTAGCATTGTTGTACGGCCTTATTATGTATCACCCATTTGCACATGCCGGCCATGGCGAAAATGTTAACAGCACACGATTTTGGGCAGTACTGCTACAAAACAGTGTGTACTTTTTACTTACAGTAAATGCTGTAATGTTCTTTATTTGTGTAACCACTATGGCTATGGGAGGATGGGTGATTACTTTTAGAAGGGTATCTGAAGCCATTTCAACCGCCGTACCATTATTGGGTGTAATAACATTAATAATACTTTTGTGCCTGGTGTTTGGCGGACGAACAGATATATATCACTGGTTAGATAAAGATGCCGTAGCAGCCGACAAGATATTAAATGGTAAAAAGGGATTCTTAAGCCCAACATTTTTTACTGTATGGTCGGTTATAACAATCTTTCTTTGGTGGTTTTTAGGTAAAAAAATGCGTACCATGAGTTTAGATAGCGATAAACATGGAACCATGGATTACGAAACCGGTAAAAAATGGATATGGAACAACACTATTTGGGCATCTTTATTTACTGTTGTTTTTACTCTTACGGTAGCCTCTACCATTCCCTGGTTATGGCTAATGAGTATCGACCCACACTGGTATAGTACCATGTATAGCTGGTACACATTTGCCAGTACTTTTGTATCGGGTATTGCTTTGATAACAATTTTTGTTATCTACTTGAAAAACCGTGGCGAACTGGAATTTGTAACAGACGAACATTTGCACGACCTGGGTAAGTTTATGTTTGCATTCTCTATCTTTTGGACTTACCTGTGGTTTGCCCAATACATGCTTATCTGGTATAGTAACCAACCCGAAGAAACAAAATATTTTATTGAAAGAATTGGTACAGCTTCAAAAACAGGTCCGTATAAAGGAATCTTCTTTCTTAACCTGATTATAAATTTTGTTGCACCAATTTTAATTTTAATGACAAAAGGAAGTAAGCGTAACTGGACGTTGATGACGTTTATGGCT
>DAOLYC010000260.1:0-4055 GCA_035425605.1 Ferruginibacter sp. | reverse complement strand
ATTAAAGGCGTGTATGAAATGTATGCCAGCAAAGGCAATCATATTATAACAGCCACCACAGAACACAAAGCTGTGTTAGATACCTGTAAGCATATTGAAAAAATTGGCGGCGAAGTAACATACCTTGAAGTGAATGCAGAAGGGCTGATAGATTTAAAGGAGTTGGAAGCTGCAATTAAGCCCACTACCATTTTAATTGCCATTATGTATGCCAATAATGAAATTGGAGTAGTGATGCCAATAAAAGAAATTAGTGCCATTGCCCGTAAACATGGCGTTTTATTATTTACCGATGGAACACAAGCGGTAGGCAAAATTCCTGTTGATGTAAATAAGGATGGAATAGACCTAATGGCCTTTAGTGCTCATAAAATGTACGGCCCTAAAGGTGTTGGCGCTTTATATGTACGCCGTAAAAATCCAAGGGTAAAAGTTACTGCACAAATGGATGGCGGTGGCCACGAAAGAGGCATGCGTAGCGGTACCCTTAATGTGCCCGGTATTGTAGGATTTGGTAAAGCCTGCGAAATTTGTATGCAGGATATGGAAGAAGATACCAAACGTATTAGCAAACTGAGAGATCATCTGGAAACTGAATTATTAAAACTTGAAGAAGCATACGTAAATGGTAGTCGAGAACACCGCTTGCCACATGTAGCCAATATTTCGTTTAAACATGTAGAAGGCGAAGGTTTGTTGATGGGCTTTAATAAAAATATTGCCTTAAGCAGCGGATCGGCCTGCACATCTGCCTCTTTAGAACCAAGCTACGTGTTAAAAGCATTGGGTCTTGGCGATGATTTGGCACACTCTTCGCTTCGTTTTGGTTTAGGAAGGTTTACTACTGATGAGCAAATTGAATACACCATAAAAGCCATAAGCGAAACCGTTTTAAAATTAAGAGAAATGAGCCCGCTTTGGGAAATGTATAAGGAAGGAATTGATTTAAGCACCATAGAGTGGGCGGCACATTAAAGTATTGTTGCCTGATAAATTTTAAAATAAACAGGTAATTCAAAAAATATAATTCAAAAATTTAAAATAATAATATCATGGCATATTCTGAAAAAGTAATTGATCATTATCAAAATCCCAAAAATGTGGGTACGCTTAATAAATCTGCAAAAAATGTAGGCACCGGTTTAGTTGGTGCACCTGAATGTGGCGATGTAATGCGTTTACAGATAGAAGTAGATGACGCTACCGGTATGATTACCGATGCAAAATTTAAAACTTTCGGATGCGGCTCGGCAATCGCTTCATCTTCTTTGGCTACAGAATGGCTTAAAGGAAAAAGCGTTGATGAGGCTTTGAAAGTTGATAACATGGATTTTGTTGAAGAATTAAATCTTCCTCCGGTAAAAATTCACTGCTCGGTTTTAGCAGAAGATGCTATAAAGGCAGCCATCAATGACTATCGTGTAAAAAATGGTATGGAAGCCATTAAGTTTGAAGAGAGCGTGGTTCATTAACAGGTAAAAAAGTGAACATAATTTTATATTTCACTTTTTAATTTTGAATTAAAATGGTAGCAACAGATAACAGTATATATATAAGCGATAAGGCAAAAACCAAAGTATTACAACTTATGAAAGAAGCCGGTGTGTCTAACGATGATACACAGTTTTTAAGAGTAGGTGTTGTAGGTGGTGGTTGCAGCGGCTTAAGCTATAAAATGGATTTTGATAATGAAGTAAAACCGATGGACCAGGTTTTTGAAGATAAAGGAATTAAGATCGTTTGCGACCTAAAAAGTTTTTTATACCTCGTAAATACTGAACTTGAATTCAGCGATGGGCTTAATGGCAAGGGATTTTATTTTAATAACCCCAATGCCAGCCGTAGTTGCGGTTGTGGCGAAAGCTTTGCAGTTTAACCAACTCAAAAAAAAATTAATTAAATGCCTTCTTTTTGAAGGCATTTTTTATTTAGTACAATAAAATAAATCCCCTGCTTTTTGAGCAGGGGATGCACTTGGTTTTGGTAAACAAATACTACAACCTAAAGAGAAATATATATAAATAACCAAATTGATGAAATAATAAAAATTACCAGTTATTATTCATTTTTAAATATAGACAAGCAATCTTTTTATTTTGCTGCATACAAATATTCAAGGCTAAATTTTATTAAACTTATATTAACTGCTTATATAGTAAATTGCAGCAATTTTAAACTTCATGTGGAGCATTTGTAAGAAAGAACTCAACCAGTTTTTCAGTAACCTAACCGGTTATATTGCCATCATTCTTTTTTTGTTGATGAATGGCATTTTCTTGTTTGTATTACCAGGCAGCAGCATATTTGATTTTGGGTATGCCTCTCTTGATAAATTTTTTGAACTGTCGCCCTGGATACTTATTTTTTTGGTTCCGGCAATAAGTATGCGTTCTTTATCTGATGAATTTAAAGCCGGTACATTCGAAACGCTAAAAACAAGGCCAGTAACGTCGTGGCAAATAGTGTTGGGTAAATATTTTTCAATTGTAATAGTTTTACTTCTTGCCATTCTTCCAACAATCCTTTACATTATCACAATTAAAATGCTTAGTGCACAAGGAGGTATCGACAGTGGCGGTATTGCCGGCAGTTATGTAGGACTCATTTTACTGGCAGCAACTTTTGCCGCTATAAGCCTTTGTAGTAGCGGCCTTACAGCTAATGCGGTGGTTGCTTTTTTAGTTAGCGCATTCGGATGCCTTATTTTATATTTTGGATTTAGTGCAGTAAGTAAGGTTCCTTTTTTTGCAAATGGTCCCGATTATTATATAGAAATGCTGGGCATTGATTTTCATTACCGAAGTATGAGCCGGGGTGTTTTAGATAGCCGAGACCTTATTTATTTTTTAAGCGTAATCTTTTTGTTTTTATTGATAACAGTAAAAAACCTAAATAAAAAATAAACCTGTTTTTTTGCTCTTGTTATGAAGAACACAGGGCAGAATTAAGCTACCATGAACTCAATCGTTAAAAAAATATGGAAAAGTAAACTGTGGTTATTGATAACCATTGTGGCGCTGATTGCTGTTAACTGGCTTGCATCTTTGTACCACAGCCGTATAGATTTTACAAACGAAAAAAGATTCACTCTTTCTACTCCAACTACAAAAGTTTTAAAGAGGCTTGATGATGTAGTTAAAGTAGAGGTTTTTTTAAAAGGTGATTTTCCAAGCGGCTTTAAAAAATTAGCAAACAGTACCGGAGAAGTGCTGCAACAGTTTAAAGAAATTGCAGGCAACAAACTGCAATATAAGTTTATAAGTCCCGATGAAGATGTAGATGGTACAAATGTAAAATGGGCCGATACACTTTCGGCATTGGGGTTCTATCCCATCAACCTCACATCACAAGTAAAAGCCGGGCAACAACAGCAAAATATTTACCCGGTTGCCTTTATACATTACAAGGATAAAGTTTTACCTGTTATTCTTTACCAGGGTAAAAGCAAGGCCATCACCTATGCCGAAATTAATAGCGCCGAAGCAATGATGGAATATAATTTCATCAGTACCATTGATAAGCTTATACAAAAAGAAAAACCAATAGTTGCATACGCTGTTGGCAATGGCGAGCCTACAGGCTATAATACAGAAGACCTGGTGCAAAATACATTGCAGCAGGAATACAGGTTTTATTCCATCAACTTAAATACACAACCGGTAATACCCAAAGATTTTAATGTTTTAATTATAGTAAAACCAACCGAGCCTTTTAATGATGCAGCAAAATTAAAGCTGGATCAGTTTGTAATGAATGGCGGTAAAATAATTTTCTTTATTGATAGACTTAATGCAGAATTGGATAGTCTTCAATCTAAAAAAGGAGAAGTAGTTGCTTACGATCGTGGCCTGGAGCTTAACGACCTGTTATTTAAATACGGTGCAAGAATAAATCCCGACCTGTTAATGGATTTGCAATGCGATTTTTTACCATTTGATGTAAATGGTAATGGCCAGTTTGAACTACTTCCCTGGAACTATTTTCCGGTATTTGAAACAAAATCTAATCATGTAATTAATAAAAACCTGGGGTTTTTGAGTGGCAGGTTTGTGAAT
>DAOLYC010000259.1:0-4075 GCA_035425605.1 Ferruginibacter sp. | reverse complement strand
AATTTAGCATACTAAATGATAGAAATTTTAAACTGGCAGGGCTTTTAAAATATAAAATAGGAATAGGAGGGTTTTTAAATACAGATAAAGTTTATATACAGGATTATCAGCATTTTAATGGAAACAGATCAACCAGGGCAAGCGAGTATGTAAACAGTTTTCAACTGTCTCCATATTATGCAAACAGTACTACCAATTCATTTTATTCGTTCGCACATCTTGAGCATCATTTTAATGGATTTCTCACCAATAAGATACCTTTTTTTAAACGCTTAAACTGGAACCTGGTGGCAGGAGGCAATACTTTTTTTGTAAATAGCAAAAGCAATTATTTAGAGATTTTTGCCGGGTTGGAAAATATTTTTAAACTTTTACGGATAGATTTTGTAGCAGCTTACAATAATGGCAGAAAAGGAACAACCAGCATACGTATTGGAACCGGTGGCATACTTGGTAGCAGTTTACGTGTTACCAATAGCCGTGGCCGTAGAGGCACCCTAAGTTTATAAAATATATATCAAATAAAAAGTCCAGAAAGATTCATCTCTTTCCGGACTTTTATTATGCCTGTGCTTATTAATTAATTTGCTTTTACAACTTCGTACCAAATTTCTCCATTATCCATTACTTTAGGTCTGTATTGAGCGCCATCAATGGTATAATAAGTTTCTCCATCAATAACTACGGTATCATATCCATCAGGCAAACTTTCAACTACTGCACCAACAGGAGGAGAAACCACATAATAGTTATCGCCTCTTTGATCGTAATAGGTGCCGTTGTAATAATAGTAAGGATAATTGCTTACATAAATCCTTCTATAGCCAATGAGAAGTACATTTATAAAAATACCTAACGGTGCTGCACATACGGTAAATAAATCATTATACGGACGGTAGAAAACCCCATCCCAATAACGATAACCAAAACCGCCAAAATTTAAAGTTAGATAGGTGGCAGGTAAACTTCTATAATAACTATATCTGCCCGGCAAGCAACTGTAACGCCAACTTGGGCTATAAGCGTTATAAACGGGGCGATAATCGTGCCGGTAAATAGGAGTGTATCCAGGCCGTCTATTTGAATAAATGCGACGATCTCTTCCATTATAATAATTATTATTTGTTCTGTTAATGGTTGTGTTGTTAACGGTTACATCACGGTTTACCCTGTTTTGATTAGCATTATGCCGCCTGTTGCTGTTTGCATTATTATAATCAGCAGTATTATTATTTCTGCTGGTATTTCCTGCATTTGCATCTTGCCTGGGTTTAGGCGTATAATCCCTTTGTGGTCTGCTACCATTTTGGCCTGTGTTTGTATTTTGCCTGGCTACATCCTGGCGAGGGTTTGCATCCTGCCGAGGCCTGGTTGTATAATCTCTTTGCGGCCTTACGGTATTTTGGTTACGGCTTACATCCCTGTCTGTCCGTCGCATATCGGCAGAACGATTTACATTATTATTTTGTCTTGAAGTGTGATCCCTAATTGTATTATTTCGCTCCCCGCCACGATCAGGCCGTTGAGCGCTGGCTGTATTTGCAAAAATCATACTGATAAGTAAAATAAATGCAACAGGTAAAACTAAAACGCCTTTACTGTGTGCCGGAATAGTTTGTTTTAATGTTTTCATTTTTTTAAATTTAAATGGTAAAATTTCAGGTCATAAATCTTTTGTTGTTTTAGACATTAAATTAATGCAATAATCTTACCATAGAAAGGCATTTCACATAAAAATAACTTTTTAGCATTTTTTAAAAATTAAATGAGTCAACTTGTAAAATACTTAATAAAACTAATGAAACAGTCTATGGCAGACATTTCGGTACATTCCCAATTCCAGTTTTTTAATAAAAAACCGGTTTTTAACCGTAATATGTATTAACAATTTATTTATTAAACTACTTTCAAGTTCATGACAAAATGGTTGATTTAGGCCATTAAACATTCATGTAACTAAACTGATGGAAGGCATTAAATATGCAGCAAAAGACCTTCAGTAATTTTTGAATTGTAATCATTATTTTTAGATATTATATTTACAAACTTGTTATAAAAAACCATGACTAAATACAAAACATTTTTAACAGTTTTTATCATTTCTGTTATTGCCATGATTGCGCTTATCATCTGCTACTTTAATGCTATATTTAATTTAATTAGTTTAATGCATGATCTCCCAGGCGAAGAACCTTCGCCGATTAGCATATTAAATACAATTTTTGACCCTTCTGTTATACTATCGTTGATAACTTTTGGATTAAGCAGCCTTTTTTACCGCATAATAGGTATTGTATGTGTAGCTAAAAACAAAGTAGTTAGCGATGGTGAAAAAGCATTGTGGATAATCGGGTTTGTGCTGATGGGCTTTATAACTGCAATAGTTTTTTTAGTAATGGCAAAAGGAAAAAATTTTGTTGAGTAACAATATGTAAAACAAAAATAATTACGCTTAAAAAAATCAATAAATTAAAAAATAAACCATGAAAAAAAATGTAATAATTATGGCTTCATTGTCGTTGGCATTTACTGCCTGTAATAACAATGCTGATAACAACAAAACAGCCTTCCCGGCAATCAGCGTTACTTATCCCGATACTAGAAAAGATACCACAGTATGGGATGATTATTTTGGAACGAAAGTGGCAGATCCATACCGCTGGCTGGAGAATGACACCAGCGCCGAAACTGCTGCATGGGTAAAGGCAGAAAATGATGTAACACAGGGATATCTATCTAAAATACCATTTAGGGATGCTATCAAAAAAAGATATGAAGCTTTGTACAATTATGAAAAATATTCTGCGCCGTTTAAAGAGGGGCAATACACTTATTATTATAAAAATACAGGCCTGCAAAACCAAAGCGTTGTATATAGGGAAACTGCCGGTAATACAACACCTGAAATATTTCTTGATCCCAACAGTTTCTCTGCCGATGGCACCACATCTCTTGCAGGAATTGCTTTCAGCAAAGATGGTAGCCTGGCAGCATATAATATTTCTGAAGGTGGCAGCGACTGGCAAAAAATTGTAATTATAGATGCGGTTAACAAAAAACAAACCGGCGATACATTGCAATTAAAATTCAGTGGTGCAAGCTGGAAAGGCAACGACGGATTTTATTACAGCAACTATGATAGATCTGCAGGAAATGTATTATCTGCAAAAAACGAAAATCATAAATTATATTATCATAAACTTGGTACTCCACAAAAAGATGACATTTTGATTTATGGTAATGATGCTGCTCCGGTTAGATATATGGGAGGTTATTTAAGTGAAGATGAAAAATGGTTAATCATATCAACAGCAAATGAAACTTATGGTAATGCATTGTATGTACAAGATATTGGCAAGCCTGGTTCGCCTGTTGTACCTATTGTAACCAACATGAAAAACTCTTATAACATTGTAGATGTGGATGACAATTATTTTTATATTCAAACTGATTTAGATGCTCCTACTAACAAGCTGGTAGCGGTGCCGGTAAATAACCCTGCTGATGTAAGCAAATGGAAAACAATAATTGATGCCAAACCTGAAGTGTTGAATGTTTCATCCGGCGGCGGTTTTTTATTTGCTACTTACATGAAAGATGCTGTGAATAAAGTTTATCAATTTGACAGGACCGGAAAACAAATTCGTGAAATAAAACTGCCCGGCCTTGGTACTGCAAATGGGTTTTATGCCAAGCAACATGAGAAAGAGCTTTTTTATGTATTTACATCGTATGTAAACCCACCAACTATTTATAAGTTAGATATTGCATCGGGTAATACTTCTGTTTATAAAGAATCGAAAGTGCAGTTTAACCCTGCAGACTATCAATCGGAACAGGTTTTTTATACTTCTAAAGATGGAACTAAAATACCTATGATTATCACCCGTAAAAAAGGAACAGAACTTAACGGTAAAAATCCATGTTTGTTATACGGTTATGGAGGGTTTGGTATCAGCCTAACTCCAAATTTCAATACTTCAATACTTATTTTACTTGAAAATGGCGGCGTATATGCAGTGCCTAATTTAAGAGGTGGCGGTGAGTATGGTGAAGAATGGCATAACCAGGGTAT
>DAOLYC010000258.1:0-4085 GCA_035425605.1 Ferruginibacter sp. | reverse complement strand
TTTCTTTTAAAAAAGTAAACTCGGCCTCACGCACACTAATAAGCAGGCTAACTACTGCAAGCCTGAGTTGTGAATGTAATATGGGGTCAAGTTCCTGAAATTCCATAATTTATTGCTGCGCCTCTCTGATATATTTTTTGCGTAATATAATCCCTGGTATAAGCCATGCAGATAATGCCGCTAATGCCATTAATAACAGGTTAATTTTTAAACCGGTGTACAGTGATATAAAAAATAGCGACCAACAAATTATACCACCAATAATCATTGGTTTAAATCGAAACATACCGCCAGTAATAAAAGTTGGTATCCCAAATAATAGCAGAAATAAAGATTCGGAATGTGAAGGCCTGTAAAAATTGTTAAAAAACATCAGCATTACAACCGATGCTGCAAAAGCCCACCACACAAAACTCATTGTTTTTTCTTCATAGCTAACAAAGTTTTTCTTATTCCCGTTTTTTAACATCATAAAAAACTGTGGCGCCAGGGCAACAAACATCAACCACCAAATATTAAAGCCAATATCAAATTTTAAATGCATTTGCAAAAAATCAAAAATGCTACAAAAGAAAATTATAAACCCCCACAATATTGCACTGGTGCCATTTGAATGATAAGCGTTTTTTGCCTTACCAATCATTTCTGTTATCAATTGCAAGCTTTCACTTTCTGTTAATTTAACTTCATTCATATATTTTATTTATTTTGAAGTTTATATTTTGAACTTAGTATATATCCCGGTATAATCCATGCCGAAAAAACAGCAGTGGCCAATAATAATAAAACATACACCGGTTGAATAAAAACTGAAAGTATTGCCAAACCCCAACAAATAATACCGCCAATTATTAATGGCTTAAACTGCATACTGATACCCGATAAAAAAGTAGGTGTACCATATAATAACAGTATGATGGAATTCATTAACGACCAGTTATTGAACCTACTCATGATGATTACAACGATAAACATGCAAATACCAAAGCTCACCCATATATAATTAACTATGTTCTCGCTATAGGTTTTTACTTTTTCTTTTTTCTTTCGTTTACTTAAATAAACTATTTGAAAAATCACTGCCAGCCAGCAACTTGTCCATACAATTTCGGGATGCTTGAATAAGTTTAATTTAAGAAATATAAAATGAAGTATTGAACAAATAAATATCAACCAACCCCATACCAGATACAAAAACCCATTTTCGCTGAATCGGTTTTTTGCCTGGTTAATCATGCTGTTTATCAACTGCATACTTTCATTTGGTGATAAGTTATCATTTTGTGTTGTCATTACATTTCGTTTATGGCTCAACTTTTAATTAAAATAAAATTTGAACTTTTATGAATTATTTACATTCTCCAATCAACTTCTCTACTCTTTCTTTTCCCCAGTTTGGAGCAATATCACTTGCCGGTTTAAAATTATTGTATTTATCAAGCGATGATTGCAAAACAGGTTTAGCAGTAGCACAGCCTCCGCCAAACTGCTCCGGTGTGTATTTTAATCCCTGCCCTTTTAAAAACTCTGGCCGTGGGTTTGTAGGATCTTGTTGCATGGCAGCATCAATATACGACTGTGCTTCGGGGCCGTATTCCTGGTAACGCTGCATTGGATTTACCATCATGTGGGCACTGGCAATCATACTTTTTACACAACTTATTTCTGAGTTATTAGGTTGCAGTGCATCTGCCTTATCTATCAGTTCTGTAGCTTTATCGGCAATAGCATCTATTTTAGATTTGTCCTGCTCCATATATGTATAATTAACCTGGCAAAATGCAGCATAGTAATAAGCAAGCCATTGGTTTTTTTCTGCAGTGGCTATGCGTTCAAACTTATTGGCAAGCGTTAACAGGTTTATAGGATTTTTAAAACTGGTATCAATAGCCGTTATATTGCTTTTCATACTTGCAATGTATTTATCGCTTTGTGCTTTTGTGCCAATGGCAAAAAATGTAACTGCTGTTATAAGAAATAATTTTTTCATTGTTTTTTATTTTAGTTGATTTTTTTGTTGTTGTTGATTTTTTAATTTTTCGTATTCATTTTCTATAGAATTTGCCTTGGGAAAAATATAGGCGCCGGCAAAATGAAATGCCAGGCCAATTCCCCAACCCAATGTTACCCATAATGGCCACGGAAAATGCCCCCAACGCATTTCTGTAAAATCAAAATCCTGGTGACGAGACGAAGAAAAATACCAGATTGCCCACAGAAAAGCATTTACAATAATGTAAGAAATGAGGTTTGATTTAAAACCCGCCCTTTTTTGTGCTATCTCCCACATAGCAGGGTCTTTACCTTCGGGAGTTTGTTTGTGATTAGACATGATTATATAATTTAAAGATTATTGTTAATTGCATCTTGAGTCCTGTCAATTCCAAAACTTAAAAAACATCCAAGAAAAATAAATCGTTTTGATGGTGGCGTAACAGCTTCTTTACGGCTACCATCATTTGTATAATTATAATTAAAAACCTGCTTTTGCCCCAAAACATTATTTACACCTAATACCCATACAATAAAAGCTTTCTTATTAGTGTTACCAAGATTAGGCAGGTAATTAATACTAAAGCTCATGCTATTGTAATTAATGGTTTTACCGGCATCACCAATTGTATATTTGTTTTGAACATTATCGTAAGCAAAATAATAATACGGCCGGCCGGTGGCAAAATTGTAACTTAAGTTAAACCCGGTTTTCCATTTGGTAACAAATTTTTTTAGCACTAAAGCAGCCGTATGGTTGGCAGCAAATGTTGGCATGATGGATGTTGGATAATTCAGGTAATCTCTCTTGGTATCTAAATACGAATATGAAATCCAGTAATCAACATTTTTAAAAGTTTTTTTATCTCTATAGAATAATTCTATACCCTGTGCATATCCAAAACCATTGTTATTAGAGGCCATTTCTCGGCCTGTTGGCGATGCAGTTGTTTTATACAGGTTGGTATATTTTTTATAAAATGCTTCAATTCTAAAAGTACGCTCGTTGGTCATTTTTTGATATTGCAAAATATAATGTGCAGCTCTTGAATAATTGATGCTGGCAACGGCTGGCAAGTATTTTCTTTCGGGATTTTGGTAAAATAATCCATACGCCAAAGAAGCCTGGCTGTTGTTTTTAAATTTATAAGCAACAGAAATACGGGGAGCAATATTCCATTTATTAACAACCTGTGAGTGTTCAACCCTGCTGCCAACTTTTGCCGCCAGGTTATTGGTAATAAAAATATCAGCTTCTGAAAAAATGGCGGCCAGGTTATCTGTTACTGTCTCGGCATATTGCGTACCATTAAATAAAGTGTAAGTAGATTTTTCATTGCTGTAAAAATAATCTGAACCAAATCGAATTACGTTTAATCCGTTCAGTCTCTTTTCCAACACAAATCTTGCCTGTGCATACTGTGCATTATTTTTTAACTTAAAATTCTTAAATGCATAAAATGATGGTGTAGTTATAACTTGTTTTTTATTATCTGCGTCCTGTAGCTCATTATCAATATCATCTTTGTTAGTGCTGTAACTTATGCCGGTAGTAAGTTTCCAACCTGTTCCAATATTTTCACGCCAGTTTATGTTTTGATACGTATTAAAATTTTGAATGGCAAATGCATCTTTTAAAACTGTAGAGTCAATATCAGGACTTCTGAAGCCTGTTTTATTGGAGCTAATATATCCGTAGTACTTAATAATGCCACCATTTTTAGTACGAATTCTAAAATTGGCATCGCCCTGGTGATAAACCGGTATGGTAAAAAAATCTTGTTTGTATTTATTGAATTTAAATGCCAGCCACAGATTAGTATAATTATATGAAACACCCCAGGAAGATTTTTTATTTTTTGCTAAATGCTGAATACCTCCGCCAACACCTACCACAGAAATACCTAAATCGGCCTGAGTTCTTTCTGGCAAATCGGTACTTTCTAAAATTAGTGCAGATGAAAGAGCCTGGCCATATAAGGCAGAATAACCACCCGAACTAAAAATTGTTCCTTTAAATAAAAAAGGATTAAACCGGCCACGGGTTGCTATGCCAGGTGTACTACTGTAAAAAAAATTATTTACCAGGTTTC
>DAOLYC010000257.1:0-4086 GCA_035425605.1 Ferruginibacter sp. | reverse complement strand
TTCAGTTGGCAAATAATATTGAAGGTTCCAAAAATTACGACTACCACTTTTTTTAATAGCACTGTAAACCTTGCCAGGGCCTCCATTGTAGGCAGCAATAACCAGTAGCCAGTCCTTCATTTGCCCATATAAGGTAAGCAGGTATCTTGCAGCAGCATTTGTGCTTTTATAGTAATCTCTTCTTTCATCAATGTTATTGTTTACTACCAATCCATATTCTCTGGCAGTATATGGCATAAATTGCCAGGGGCCGCCAGCGCCTACCCAACTGGTAGCCTGGGTATTTAAATTACTTTCAATTACTGCCAGGTATTTTAATTCACGGGGTAATCCGTATTGCGAAAGTATATTGTCAATAAGATTAAAATATGGCTGCCCCCAGCTTTTCATTTGTACAAGGCTATTGGTATGTGCTTTCAGGTAATCTTGCATGTAACTTTCCGCATGTGGATTTATTTGAACTGAGTATGGAAGCGCCGGATTGTAATTATACTGTGCAAATAGATTTTTAAAGCCATATTTGGTTACCTGGCTAAAATATTGCACTTTTTCTTTTTGTGGAGGAGTTTTTGTTTTAATTACTTCCGAAATGATTTCATCTTCAACAGGGTCATCAACAATACCGGTATCGGTTGAAGGTGTTTGTTGCATTTCAATATAATTATTTCCTGCTTTTACTGAAATAAAAAACAGTTGTATAATTATTATGAAAAGAATTTGCTTCAATTTGTATTGTTTTTTTCAGTCGTGTGATCTATAAGATACCTTGCCAGTTGTAACAAAGTTAACTCATCTGATTTTTTACACATAATTTGAATCCCAAACGGTAGCCCATTACTATGGGTAAACAGTGGTAGGGCTATACCTGGGTTACCTGTTAAATTGGCAAAAACAGTAAAAATATCGGCTAGGTACATTGAAATGCTGTCTTTGCTTTTATCACCCAACGGAAAAGCGGTAGAAGGACTAACTGGCATTATAACTGCATCATAATCAGCAAAAATATACTTAGTTTTATCTACCAGCAAGCGCCGTACCTGTTGTGCTTTACTGTAATATGCATCGTAATAACCACTACTTAAAACAAAAGTACCCAACATTATTCTACGTTGTACTTCCTTACCAAAACCTTCGGTTCGGCTACGCTTATAAAACTCTGTTAAATCTGTTATTTTATCCTGGGTTTGGTGTCCATAACGAATGCCGTCGTATCTGCTTAGGTTGCTACTTGCTTCTGCAGTAGTTAAAACATAATAGGCAGGAACTATATAATCCAATAAGTCGAAATCTATTTCGTTTACTTGATGACCCAACAACCGCAGTTCATCTGCCAATGACAAAATATTTTCTTTTATTTCCTTATCAAGCGAAGGATGTTGAAGCGCTTCTTTAAAATAAGCTATTTTATACTTCTTAAAATTTGGTGTCGCTTTTAAATTTATCAGGCTTTCATAAAAATCTTCTTTAAAGAATTTTTGAGAAGCCGTACTATCAAATTCATCAGGTCCATGCATTAAACAAAGCAATAAAGAAATATCATCAATTGATTTGCTGAAGATTCCAATTTGATCAAAGGACGATGCATAGGCAATTAAACCATAGCGACTAATGCATCCATAAGTAGGTTTAAGGCCAATAATTCCACAAAAATCTGCTGGTTGTCTTACAGATCCTCCTGTATCGCTGCCCAGGCTTGCCATACATAAATCGGCCTGCACTGCTACAGCACTTCCACCCGATGAACCGCCAGGAACTTTGGTATTGTCTAGTGCATTTAAAACATTGCCATACACCGAGTTTTCGTTGCTACTACCCATGGCAAATTCATCGCAGTTACAACTGCCAATAATGATGGCATCTTCATCCAGTAAGCGTTGCAATGCAGTTGCTGTAAATAAACTTTTAAATCCTTTCAGCATTTTAGATGCTGCAGTTACACTATGATTTTTATAACATATAACATCTTTTATGGCAATAATAACACCGTGTAGTTTTTTAAGCGGCTCGCCGTTTTTTCTTTTTAAGTCTAGAAGTGTGGCTTTTTCAATGGCTTCATCTGCATAAATTTCGGTAAATGCATTAAGATTTTTATTTGCTTCAATCTTTTGAAGGTAATGAGATACAGCGTCAACACAGTTTATTGAACCCGTTCTAAGTTGCTTATGATAAACTTTTATATCCTGGTATTTAAACATGTAATTTTTACTGTTGCGCAGATATGAAAATGGCTGAAATCTATGCTGTTACAGCATATATTTCAGCCTTGCTTATTAATGCCTGTTAAATTCAGGCATTCTTTTGTTCTAGTTGCTGTTTTAATTTTCTTATCTCATCATCCTTGTCTTTATCTTTCATTCCCTCTTCAATTTCAGATTTCACATTGTTTTTAGCATCATTAAATTCACGCATACCACGCCCAATTCCCCTCATCAGTTCTGGTATTTTTTTGCCACCGAACATTAATAATACTACAATGATAATCAGTATCCATTCGCTGCCTCCAGGCATAGAAATTAAAAAAATGTTGTTCAAGTTCATAATCAAGATTTAGAATGCAAATATAAACCAAATAATCCTTTGCTTTGGTAATAAATGCTTTCAATTTAACTGCCGATTAACGGCATTTTTAAAAAATGGTTCTTTAAAAAAAGTTAACGAATATAAGTTTTGCCACATTTGGCTTTTCCATTGGCAGCCTGTTCAGGTGAAATACCCCGGGCGCAAGAAGTTACAGTTATAACTATAAATAGTACAATTAGGGAAAGGATGATCTTTCTCATAAATACAAGGGTTTAAAGATTAAAAAAGGGTAAAGTTTAAGCTAAGGCTGTAATTTTAAACGTAAGATAGCAAGAATAATACCAATTGAAACTTTTTAAAACGAAAAAAGCAGAAAATTATTCTCTGCTTTTTTTAAAATATTGAAAATGTGAAGATTAATTCTTTGTAACAGCCCTTCTTTTTTCGCTGATTCGGGCACTTTTTCCGCTTCTGTCTCTTAAATAATACAACTTTGCCCGGTTTACATTACCTACTTTATGTAATACTACGCTTTCAATATTTGGAGAAAATAACGGAAATAAACGCTCAACACCTACACCATCACTCATCTTACGAACTGTAAATGATGCTGTTGCACCCGATCCCTGGCGTTTAATAACATCTCCTTTAAAACTTTGGATACGCTCTTTGGTGCCTTCAATAATTTTATAGTTAACGGTTACGTTATCGCCTGCTTTAAAATTTGGAAGTTTTGCTTTTCCTTTTGTGTCCAGTTGTTCATGAACAAATGCTACTGCGTTCATATTTGTATATTTTTTTCGGATGGCAAAGGTAGGGGAAACTATTTAGTTATAACTATGAATTAGGAGTTTTTTTATAGACCTTGATAAAATTTCTAATAGCAACATAAGCTTTTAGCAATAACAAAGCCCAAAACTTGCATAAGCAAATACTTGAATATGAATTAATATCTATTGCCTAATCAATAAAAAAACCTTTCGATTAAGAAAGGTTTTAATAAATTTTACTAAATCAACATTACATTTTTGCTGTTGTTGATTTTTCTTTACAACAAGCTTTAGTTGATTTGGCTTTTGTATCTTTTGTGCAGCAAGTTTTTCCTTTAGCACATTTCTTTTTGTTTTTACCTTTTCCTTTGTCGGCAAGGGCTACACCTGTAACAAACATAAACGCTGTTGCTAATAAAAGTACTTTTTTCATGATTATATTTTTATTTGATTTTAAGAACGTGAAAATAGGGGAGAAATTGCATATTACCAACTATACAAAAGTTAAAATTTATAGAGTTGCTATAACTGTTACACCGCCTTGCACCGCCTGATTAAGTGATACATTTACTTTTGTGCCAACGGGTAAAAGAAGGTCAACCCGGCTACCAAATTTTATGAAACCCATTTCTTGGGTTTGTTTAACTTTTTGGCCAACCTGTAAATAGTTTACAATGCGTTTGGCTAAAGCACCGGCAATTTGTTTTACCAATATTTCAGTATTATCTTTTTTAATTACTACCGAATGCCGTTCATTTTCAGTTGAAGATTTTGGATGCCAGGCAACCAGGTATTT
>DAOLYC010000256.1:0-4092 GCA_035425605.1 Ferruginibacter sp. | reverse complement strand
CTTTGTATATAACCTAGTTCATAAAATTTACGAATGTTGGCATCGCCAAAACTACGTATATCCATGGCGTCTTTACTGGCAAAATGTATGATGCCTTCTACAATATGTGCAGCACAGTTAAGGTTTAAACACCTCCATACGGCATCTTCTTCGGGCTTAAAAAGCTGGTAGCCGCAAACTGGGCAATGTGTAGGAAATTTTATTTTTTTCTCTGCACCTGTTCTTAACTCGGGAAACGATTTTACAATTTGCGGAATCACATCGCCGCTACGTTCAATTAAAATGGTATCGCCCAGCATCAGGTTTTTTTCCTTTATATATTCTTCATTGTGTATAGATATACTGCTTACGGTAACACCTCCTACCTGCACCGGTTCTATTTTAGCTACCGGTGTAACAGCACCGGTACGACCCACCTGAAATTCAACCGATATCAACTTGCTGGTGCCTTGCCGGGCTTTAAATTTAAAAGCAATAGCCCATCTTGGATGATGCGATGTCATGCCCAATGCTTCTTGTAAATGCAGGTCGTTTACCTTTATCACCATACCATCAATTTCATATCCAAGCGTATCTCTTTCTTTTTCAAAATCATGTACATGTTTTATTACTTCTTCTATACCTTTAAATATTTTCATTTCGTTTTTAGGGCTTCTAAACCCCAGATTCCATAACATTTCAAGCATGCCTGAATGTGTGATAGGTTGCTTGTTGTGGTTTGTTTGTTGTTTAATGTCTGTTATAAAACTAACATGGTATAAAAAAGCTTCCAGGTTTCGGCGGCTTACTTCGGCGGTATCTTTAATCCTTAAAGAACCTGCTGCTGCATTACGTGGATTGGCCAGCGGGGGAATACCTTCTTCAATCAAAGCTTCATTATATGCTTTAAAGTTATTTTTGTTCATCAACACTTCACCACGTATCTCAATTTGATCAATTCCATATTCGCTAAATTTTGCAGATAGTGGAACAGATTTTATCTGCATAATATTTAAAGTAATTTCATCGCCCACTTCTCCATCGCCACGGGTAATGCCACGTACCAGTAAATTGTTTTCATATACTAGCGAAATGCTGGCGCCATCAAATTTAGGTTCTACACAATATTCAATTTCGGTAAGGCCCGATAGTTCTTTTGCCTTGCGATCAAAATCTACCAGGTCATCCGCATTGTACGAATTCTCCAGCGAAAGCATGGGTACAAGGTGTTGTGTTTTTGGAAAATTATTTATTAAACCCTTGCCCACACGCTGTGTTGGAGAGTCTTTTGTAACGGTGGCGGGGTTGTCTTGTTCAAATTTTTCTAATGCTTTATAAAGGGTATCATATTCATAATCGCTAATTAACGGATCGTTTTGAACATAATACCTGTATTCGTGAAAACGAAGAGCGTTACGTAAACTTTCAATATCATTTTTAATAATGGAAGCAATATTTTTATCCTTAACATTGGCCAGCCACTTGCTGGTGCTGCTTTGTAAAGCAGAAGTTTGTGTTGTATTATACATAACTGCGAAATGACGATAAAGGTAAAAATTAAAACCTACTCAACATAAAGATCAGGATGGAAATATCTGTTGCAGGTGTTCTCGTAAAACCAATTTCAATTGCCTTTTTACAATTGTGCCCATGGTGCTGCATTTTGAAAAATACTTTGTATCAAAGTGCTGGTTCAATTCTTCACGCAACATTTTAATTTTATGAAATTCTGATATTTCATCTTTAACCGTAATGCTTAACAGTTCAAACAACTGCTTGCGTCCGGCAATAGCCCGATAAGCCATGGCAGTTTGCTCCTCTACCTGGTATTGGGCTATCACATCGGGGCTGAGGGTTTTTAAAACCAGGTCAACAAAATCATAATTCTCCCGGTAAAACTGCGGAAGGTAAAAATTTTTCTTTCCTTCATAACTCTGTTGATCAAAATCTATGGCACGCAATCGGTATTGATAATCTTCAATATCGGGAGTAATATCTACCACAAAATTATAACTACGCATATCGCCTAAAAGCCTGGCAAAGCAGCGTTCATTAAATTTTACAAACTCTTTGGCAATACGTATCTTATTTGATTCGGGCAGGGAGAGGTAATCTTCCAGGAAAATATCACCAGGTATGCCAGGTATATGTTCTTCAACCAAAGTGTTTTTGTGGGTTAAAAAAGTAATGTGGTTTGGAGTAAGCAGGTCTTCCAGTTCAAGCCCGTAAATTCGGGAAGCATCGGCGGCTTTAATATAAAAATGATCGTAATTGTCATTAATGCGATTAATGATTCGGATACGGAAAGGCATGCTGTTGCCAAATTCACAAAAATCAATCCGTTCTACATCTAAGTGATTTACAAAATTCAGGTTGCCTTCGGTTTTTAATGCTGCATACGTATTTACCAAACCTTCCTTTATAATTTCCATTTCTTTCAGGTCGTATACTGCGGTTTCCCAATGGGTTATTTTTCCTGATTTATTTATTACCGGATTAGAATATCGGTAGTTTAACAGATCCCGGTAAGAAACAGATAATTTTTTTTCTCGGCCATATTGCTGTAAATATTTTTCAAGGCGAGGGCTTATAGGAAAGATGTCTTTCCGCATTTGAGGCCTGTCGGTTTCGTTTTTTATTTTGGCGTTTATAATTTGGTTGAACAGCATTGGGTAAAGATACGGCGATTGCAAATTGTATGTTTTGATAATAACAATAGATATGCATTTACCTTACTTTTGAATATTAAATGACTGCTATGTTTAAAAAACCATTTGTTACATTTTTATTACCCATTACCTTTTGTGTATTCTTTTTTTCTGCCTGCAAGTTTCGCCAAAAAGCTGCTTTAATTGTTCATCATGCAAAAATTTATACTGTTGATGAAAACTTTTCTGTGGCAGAAGCGATGGTTATAAACGATGGAAAAATTATTGCTATTGGCAAAAACGATGATATACTAAAACAATACGAATCCGATTCAGTGGTTGATGCCGGTGGTAAAGCAATTTTTCCGGGATTTAATGATGCACATGCACATTTTGTAGGATATGCATATAGCTTGCAAAAAGTAAACCTTGTTGATACAAAAAGTTGGGATGAAGTACTTGCACGATGCAGTGAATTTGAAAAAAAATTACAAACAGGAGCCTGGTTAACCGGCCGGGGCTGGGATCAAAATGATTGGGAAGTAAAACAATTTCCAGATAATGCAAAACTTAATGAACTGTTTCCCAACAGGCCGGTAATTATTGAAAGAATAGATGGCCATGCAGCTATAGCCAATGCCAAAGCATTAGAATTAGCAGGCATTAAGCCTGGCGATACAATTACCGGTGGAGAAATTGAAACGAAAAATGGCAAGCTTTCCGGCATTTTGGTAGATAATGCAGTAGAATTAATTTATTTAAAAATACCAGCAACAGGCAATGATGAAAACAAAGCTGCTCTAGAGCAAGCACAACAAAACTGTTTTGCAGTGGGGCTTACTTCGGTAAATGATTGTGGACTAGATTTTAAGACACTTGAGTTTATTGAAGCATTGCAAAAAAGCGGCAACCTTAAAATGCGTATGAACATTATGCTTAGCGATACCAAAGCAAATTATGATTATGCATTTAAAAGAGGGAAAATAAAAACTGATTATTTAAATGTAAGTTCATTTAAAGTTTATGCCGATGGCGCTCTTGGTTCAAGAGGCGCTTGTTTGTTGCAACCATACAGCGATAAGCCTGGTTGGACAGGCTTTTTGTTAAGTACCACTGCTCATTTTGATTCGGTAGCTAACCTTATTGCCCAACACGGATGGCAAATGTGCACCCATGCTATTGGCGATAGTGGCAACCGTACCATTTTAGATATTTATGCCAAATATTTAAAAGGGAAAAACAACCTGCGTTGGCGTATTGAACATGCTCAGGTAATTAATAAAAACGATTTTCATTTGTTTGGCCAAAATAATATTGTACCATCGGTACAACCAACCCATGCCACCAGCGACATGTATTGGGCAGCAGACAGGCTGGGGCCAGATAGGGTAAAAGCTGCATATGCATTTAAACAATTGTTACAAGAAAATAACTGGCTGCCACTTGGCACCGATTTTCCGGTGGA
>DAOLYC010000255.1:0-4108 GCA_035425605.1 Ferruginibacter sp. | reverse complement strand
TCAATAAAATCTTTTATGATTCCATCATATCCTTTTTTTGCATTTTTAAAATAGGATACTGGTATATAACCATTACGAACCGCTTTTGCCAATGTGTAAACCAACATGCATGAAGCAGAAGCTTCTTTATAATTTTTTGGATTATCGGGCATGTTAACCACATCGTACCACAGGCCTGATTTTTTATCCTGCACTTTTGTAATTGCAATAACAAAACGATTTAAGATTTTAATAATTGAATCTCTGCCAGGATTATTTTGGGGATAATAATCCAATACATCAACCATTGCCATACCATACCAACCAAGTGCCCTACCCCAAAAATTTGCAGATGCACCCGTTTCTTTATTAGCCCATTTTTGTTCCCTGCTTTCATCCCAGCCATGATACAATAAACCTGTTTTTGTATCACGGGTATGTTTTTCAATATTGATGAATTGGTTGGTAATGTCATCAAAAACTTTATCCTGGTTGGCCATTTTTGCATATTCGGCATAAAAGGGCTGTCCCATATACAAGCCATCCAGCCAAACCTGCCATGGGTAAACTTTTTTATGCCAAAAACTCCCTTCTTTAGTTCTTGGATGTTCATCAAACTGGCTACGGATAAGGTCTATAGCCTTTTTATATTTTTCTTTACGGGTAACATTATACAACATCATCAGAATTTTGCCATTATTGGTATGGTCAATATTAAAATCCTCTTTCTTATAATCTTTTATGTTTCCATCTTGTTGCACATAAAAATCCATACTGTGTTGTATGTAGTTAAAATATTTTGCATCTCCGTATAATTTCCAAACTCCTTCAATACCTTTTAAGATAACGCCCTGGTCGTAACTCCATCTTGCATTGCCTGGTTTTATTTTAAAAGAATCGGGCCAAAGATTCATTGCTGTTTGCGACATTTGTTGTGCATAAGAAAGTTGTTGCTGTGCATTGGCAAAAACTAAATGCCCACTTAAAAACAATATGAATACAAATTTCTTCATGTTAATTTCTGCTGCTTTTGTTTTTCCTTTCACCTGGATCTGTAGTTGACGGGTTTTTCCAACTCACCACTTCATTGCTGGCTCCATAATTACAAACCATTTTCTGTTTAGCTTTAGACGTGTCAGTATTTAAGATTGAAATATTTTTTGTTCTATCACCCTGTACCTGCACCAGCAAATCTGATCCGGTTTTGTATTTTAAATTATTTAAGTTGATGTTATTGCTGTTTAAAATATAACAAACCGGATTTGTATTTTTCGAAATCATAGTAATACCATCCAATGTAATATCAGATGCTTCTTGTATATCAATGCCATCATAGGCTTGCAGAATTGCATTATTGATTAAAATATTTTTAATGTGCATTTCGGGAATACCTCTTACGAAAATTCCTTTTGCCGCACCGTTACAGGTAATATCATGAAAGTAAAAATTTTGAAATTGTGGCGTACTTTCATCTACTTTTAAAAATTCAACCTTAGGCGGCTCTCTTTTTTCGCCAATCAGCACCACAGGATCTTTTGCCATATAATACATATCAAATAAGATTGCTTCGGCCGCTATATCTTTCATATTAACATTGTTAACAAAAACATTTTCAACTACGCCTCCACGGCCACGGGTAGTTTTAAATCGAAGGCCTATATCGCTTCCAATAAAAGTACAATTGCTTACAAAAAGATTATTAGCACCACCACTCATTTCGCTACCAACAACAAAACCGCCATGTGAATGATAAACCGTACAATTATTGATGATTATATCCTGAGTGGGCATGGCTCTTTTTCTGCCTTCGGCATCCCGTCCGCTTTTTATGCAAATGCCATCATCGCCGGTATCAAAATTGCAATCTTCTACCAATGCATTCTTACAACTTTCCAAATCCAGTGCATCGGTATTGGTACCATACCAGGGGTTTTTCACTTTCAAATTTTTAATGGTGATGTGTTCACTCATCATCAGGTGCGTTGTCCAGGCCGGAGAATTTTCGAAAGTTACATCTTCAATCAAAATATTTTTGCATTGATAGATACGTATCATATTGGGGCGAAGAAAATCCTTTACCTCTTCAAAATCTTTTAAAGTTTTTCCGTCAGTTATTTTGCCAATATTATTGGTAAGTGATCCTTTCAAAGCTTTTTCTGATGAATACCATATTTTTTTATCGGCTGTTAAAACGCCACCATATTGTTGCTGGTGTTTTTTCCATTGGCTTGCACTAAGTTTTTCTTTTTTTAATGGGCGCCAGTAATATCCGTTCCCATTCATAATGCCTGGCCCGGTTATAGCAATGTTCTGTAAATTTTCTGCTACAACCGGACTCTGGCACCTGGCTGCACCTACACCTTCAAAAGAAGATTCAACGAGGGGATATTGGTTAAAGTCGGAACTGAAAATCACCAATGCACCCTTGGCAAGATGCAGGTTGATATTACTTTTTAGGATAATTGGGCCGGTAACATAAGAGCCGTTGGGGATTAAAACGGTGCCACCACCTTGTTTGGCACATTCTTCAATTGTTTTATTAATTGCAATTGTATTTAAAGTCATTCCATCTGCAATAGCGCCATAATTTACTATGTTTAAAGTATCAAGTTTAAAATGAGGTTTATATATTTTGGGTAATTCAAAAGCATATTTTTCTTTAAAGGCCGATGGTTTTAAATATTTTGCCAATGGCAGATTTTGTTCTTTTATACTTTGGCAAACCAGCGATGCTATTGAAGAAGCACCATATTCACTGAAGTGTGTATTGTCTTCTGTTTTACCTTTATAATTTTTAAAATGACCGGGCGGGATATTTAAAAATAAACGCCTGCTGTTTTCAACACCTTCTTTTACTATCAATGTTTCACTGCTTTTATGTAAATCTATAAGCATTACATTCATTGATGCAGCCACTTCTTTTACTACACCTGGATAATCGCCATGCTGGTCAACAAAATTTCCAGCTGCATCAAATTTGCGTCGCATAACCGGTGTAATCAAAATGGGGGTTGCAGCTTTGCTGCGTACATCATTTACAAAACGGATAAGATTATTTTTATACAATGTATGTGCCGGTGCAGAGCGAAAAGTATCAGCAACTTTGCTATCGTTGTGTCCAAACTGAATCATCACAAAATCGCCAGGTTTTAGTTGGCTCATTACAGAATCCCAACGATGTTCGTTAATAAAACTTTTTGTACTTCTGCCATTTACTGCATGATTTTGAATTTCCACTTCATCATTCATGTAATCAGGAAACATTTGGCCCCAACCTCTTTCAGGATTTTCTTCTAGTGGTTTGTTAGCCATAGTACTATCTCCAATTAAAAAAATTGTTGGTTTTTTATTGGGGATTAAAAAAGCAAAACAACTAAAAATAAGAAAAGATAAAACAAGGTTTTTTTTCATGTGTAAATGCTTATAGTTTTTTGCCACATGTTATAAACCATATAAATTTTCATTGCTATTGGTATAAAATAGCTCAAAATTTTATAGCTCATTTCATTGCAAACAATCATTTTCGTTTATCAAGTTTAGCAAATTATTGAATTGTAAAACAGTATTAAATGTTGTTTTTTTACGCAATCGTTCCCGATAACGATACCGATTTTTTTATTCTAAAACTTATTGTGTTTTTACGGCTTGCCTGGCCAATAATTTCCACTGCCCGTGCAATTTTTGCCATATTAATAACACACTTAAATGCACTTCGCCGGGTACACCGTTATCGTTTGTTTTTGCATGTAATTGATGCCTTACTAATGCTACATTTTTATTGATGCTAATTGTTTGATTGGCAAATTCCAATGTTACAAAATCACTCTTGCCTGTAATTATTTTTTTAACAAAAGCATTTTGATCGTCAATATGTCCGCTTGAGTGGCCATAACTTAGTTTGGACAATGTAAGGTTTTGCAACATAGCCGAATCTGCATCAACCATTGCTTTTCGCAATTGTTCAACAACACCTGCAACTTCTTTTTCTGATTTTGATTGAGCATTTGTATGAACTGCCGAAACAATTATGATTAAGACAATTAAAAATTTATTCATTTTTTTCTTTTTTAAATTATAAGTTATACACTCTTTTCTTTTCAATACTTTTAAAAGCGGCTTCAATTACGCT
>DAOLYC010000254.1:0-4109 GCA_035425605.1 Ferruginibacter sp. | reverse complement strand
TTGCTGAAATTCAAGTTTCCAAATATAGTTTTTGAGGCCATAACCTTTGCGTAAAGTGGTTAGTAATGGGTTTAGAAGATCGGTTTTAAGTTGCTTATCTGTGATCTCGGAATAAGTATCCGGTAAAGTTAATGTGATAAAGTTTACTTTGAAAGTATAGTATTTTTTACTTTCTGCGTGCCAAATGGTTTTTTGCTTTGCCGAAGCTACAAGCCAATTTACACAGTTTTTTATTTCTTTCATTGCTTTAACCGATACTTTGCCTTTATGGTGGTTTGCTTTTAGGTTTTCTTTGTTAGCCGTAAAGCGCATGCCGGAGTAATTACGATCGGAATCGTACTCCGGCATTGACACGATATAGTTAGGGCGAACATAAAAGTTCTGGCCTATGTATGTTGCTTTTTGAGCCATATTTTTTGTTGGATTTCAATAAGGAATAGTGCAAAATTGATAGGCGTGTAAGAATTCATTGAATTGGGTAAAACCTTTTTTGGAGATTTATGACGGGCAAGGTGTCCAATCTGGTATTCAACTGCATCAAAATTTAAGGGAATATCTGGTAATTCGAGTTCAGTAATACCAACTATGTATAAAAGTGTTTTTTTTTGGCAAAGATGGCCAAACCAGTGTTGGTTAACACAAATGGTAAAGCCGCCAAATTTGTCAATTGAGCCCGGCATAGGAAGAGACATGTGTGGCCATAACTTTGAGCCGGCTGGGTGTTCTAAAACACCACCTTGATCCTGGACCAATTTAACTGCCCAGATCCCGGTAAGCTTTTCGCATGCGGGGGCATTTGAAAGGCCACGCATGCGGGACCATAAACGGCACGGGGGGTGTGCAATGACCGGTCGATCAATATTGTATGAAAACGCATCCCTGACCAGGTCAAAGGTATCGCAGCCAATTTCATTATAAATTGAATTTGACATGCAGAATAAGACAGGCACTTGAGCCGGCACAAAGTTGAATTTGGCTATCATTTAAAAATGGCTAGGAATTGATATTTTTTTAATAGCTAATAATGCCGTGCGCGAATGGTACATAGACCTGTAAAAATGGTATTTATTGTAATGTTCTTGTTTATCTATCCATTCAATGGCGTATTTAAGCTTGGCACTGAAAAGTACTGAACTTGAAAAAAAGTGATGCGCTTCAGCGCATAAATTAGCTTTGAAGTAATCAATTCCAATATTTTCAAGGCTTAAGCACTGGCCTATTATTTTATTCTGGTAGGCAATTAATGCCAAGTAACGGTATTTATCCATAATGTTAAAAGTTTGAGTTGTGGGGACTATGACAAGCCAATTAAGCGACGAAGTGAACGTAGTACGGAAGCTTGGTTTGCTTTTTAGGAAACCACTCTAATACAACAATATCAGCGTTTAAGCCTTTTCTTGCCTTGTTTAAGCTGCTTTTAACCTGTTCGTGAAGGTTTGTTATGCTAAAGTTGTAAGAGTAGCTGTAAAGCATTGGCTTAAGGCCGAGGATTGACACTATTAATATCAATTCATCATTGAAAGGGTGGGTTTTGCAATATTCATGTGCAATGGCCATGAGTTTGCGGTTTGCTGTTGTGGGTGTATCGTGCTTGTTTATGGTTTTACAAGCGTTTAAGATTTTTTCAATCGGCTGCATTTGGTTTTGGTTTTAAGCGTGTAAATAAAATAAGCGGGCCAACTGGCCCGCTTTGAATACTACATTGCGTTGCCGCAATTTTGTATGAACTGCTTTGCTTGCGCTTCGCTCTCCATCTGACCGGAGTAGCATACTCGCTCCTCGGGGTTTATGGTATCAATGGCAATTCTTACTTTCATAACGTTATCCTTTGTAAAGATACGCATGTTTACAATTTTCGAGGCTGGAACGTACAAGCCCGGGCTTACTTCGATCATGTTTTTTTTGTTTTAATTGGTTTATATGCCACAAACGTACTTTTTTTTTATTTAGCTAGCCGACAACAAACGTTTAAGGTCGGTTAGGTTATTAACAACTGTGTGCTAATAAATACACAAACCCCGCGAAAAGCGGGGTTTGGGATAGAGGCATACACCTGTTAGCGTGTGCAGGGGGTTAGGTTGTAAGTAGGGCAATAACGAACGGTACACCCTTTTGCCCTGTTGTGGCACTAATGTATGTAAAGCGGAAATAGATCATTGCATTTGCAGGAAAAGAGCCGTAAATGTTAGCATAATCTGGAAATAGATCATAAGGCGAAGTTGCTGCATCTGAAAGCAATTTAATTGCTTTGAAATATGAGTTTTTTGGTTGGTTACCTTTTGCCATTGGTTGTGTGGCTTCGATTTTTGTAAAATAAAGCGAAGGTAGGCCAATACTCCAAGTAAGGTCCAACGAGGTTAGATCTGGTTGCGCTATTGCAAAATCAGTCATTGCAGGTACTGAAATTGGAACTGGACAGGTTGATATAATAGCGCCTGCGCCAATACGTACTTGAAAATTTAAGGTCATAAAAACCTGATAACCTGATGGCGTGTAAGCTGTACCAAATTTGTTATAAGCAGGATAATTAACCGCACCTGTACGCCATGATTCGCGTTGGGCATCGGTTAGGTTACGCCATGCGCCTGCTACCTCTGCTGTTAAGGTAAGAGTATTGATTACACGGCCGGCATCTGCTTTAGTAAGCTTAGCACTATCACGAACACCATCTATAGTATTTTGTAAGCAGGGAGCACCTAGCCCACCTTTGAAAGTAGAACCACCTACTTTACCTTTAATTTCTGTGACAATTACGCCGTATTTTACTGATGCCATATGTTTTTTTGATAAAGGTAATAAAAAAAGTCTGGAAAAATCCAGACTTTCATGTTTTACACTAAATGAACTCAAAACCAATTAAGCGCACTCGCTGTACAGGGTAGCTTTTATCCCTTAGAGTGGCATCACTGCCGAAACTTCTGTTTCAAAGCTACCCAGTAAAGATATATAAAAATGCAGATTTCCAATATTTTTTTTTGTTAAAGTTAGAAGGGATAAGTAAGGCCTGACCCGCTATTGTATAAACTCTGTACTTCGGTATAGTTTAGAGCGCGCGACCAAATGCCAATTTCATCAAGATAGCCGTTGAGGCGGGAACCTGATCCGTTTAGATAACCAAAAGTTAAAGCACGGGTGCTGTTGCCTGAAGATAGGGTACCAAGTGTTGAAGCACCTTTTAAAACACCATCTAGATAAACTTTTAAAATGGTGCCATCCGAAGAAATTGTTAACATGTGGTAGCTAGTATCTAGGAAAAAACGAGGTAAGGTCATGTTTAAAAGCTGACTTGCTGCCCCGCTACCATTAACCATTGAAAGATGTAATTGCCCTGTAGAATTTTGGTAGCAAAATATTCCTTTTTCTGCGCTTGTACCTGTATTACCAAATAAACCAAAAGTACCGGTGTTATTGGCCATTTTGTACCAAAGATTAATTGCGAAAACACCGGTATTTTGAAAGAAAGAATGTGTAGAAGCTGATCCTATCAAAATTTGTGATGTTGAGCCATTAAATGATGCCCCTTGTAATATTTTACCATATGACAAAGAGTAGGAAACGGCTGTATCTGTACCATTATTTGCGGAAAGTGAATCGTTGCTGTTACCTTCTAGCGCGTAGTAACCGAAAAGGCTAGTTAGCAAATCTGCGTTAGCCGTTTTTTGATAATCCCGATAAACAAGATAATAAGGATTGCGCCAGGCTGCGTATTCGTTAAAATTGTTCCACTCGTTTTCTGTAACGCCAGTTTCGGCTAATGCTGCGGCTTGAATGTTTTGGGTTACGGTTATCTGTGAACCTGTAAGGCGCTGGCTGCTTATGGTAAGCATCCAAACGCAAAGCTGATAACATTCGTAATTCGGATAGATCATTACATTAATCTTTTAATTTACCTTGCTTGCGTAATTGGCGTTTTTCAATAGCCCGGGTTATTGCTGCCCCGATTGCTGTGGCTGTAGCTGCAATGATAATGCCGGCTGCGTTGGTTAGGATAGCGATCATACTTTTTTAAAACAAAAATAATAAAAAAAGGGGGCGAAGCCCCCTTTTAATTTTATAAGAATTATCAGATTATGGGATAACAATTGTTGAAATTTGGCTGTATCCGCTAG
>DAOLYC010000253.1:0-4111 GCA_035425605.1 Ferruginibacter sp. | reverse complement strand
CGGCGCCATTTACAAGGTTGATTTGGATGAATCTCACCCACTGGCTTTTGAATATGGAAATAGTTATTATACTTTAAAACTTAGCAGCGATATGTATGAGTTTTTGAACGATGGCTGGAATGTAGGCGTTATAAAAAAAGAAAACCAGGTATCGGGTTTTGTTGGAAATAATGTAAAAGAAAAAATAAAAGATGGAACTGTAATTGGTGTACAACCTTTGGGGAATGGTTCAGTTGTATTTTTTGCTGATGACCCCATTTTTAGGAGTTTTTGGGAAAACGGAAAAATGATGTTTGCCAATGCAGTGTTTTTAGTTGGTCAGTAAATAAAAAATATTAAAAGAAATAATTTATCATGCTTAAAAAAATAGTTGCCGCATTTATAATTTTTAATTTCTCATTTTTAATCACTAATGCTCAACCTCCCAAATCATACACATCATCGGAAATATTGCTGCAGTTAAAAAAACTTAATGTACTGGGATCAGTATTATACATTGCTGCTCATCCCGACGATGAAAATACAAGACTGCTTGCTTACCTGGCCAACGATAAATTATATCGTACAGGCTATTTAAGTCTTACTCGTGGTGATGGTGGCCAAAATTTAATAGGCGATGAGCAAGGCGTTGATCTTGGGTTGATACGTACACAAGAATTGCTTTCAGCAAGACGGATAGATGGTGCAGAACAGTTCTTTAGCCGAGCTTTTGATTTTGGTTACAGCAAAAGCCCCGATGAAGCATTGCGTATTTGGGGCCACGATAAAATTTTGAGTGATGTAGTTTGGGTGATAAGGAAATTTAGGCCAGATGTAATCATCACCCGTTTTCCTACAACCGGCGAAGGAGGACATGGCCATCACACCGCATCGGCAATACTTGCGGGTGAAGCTTTTGATGCCGCTGCCGATCCTACAAAATTTCCTGAACAATTAAAACAAGGTGTTACTATTTGGCAGGCAAAACGTTTGTTATGGAACACTTTTAATTTTGGCTCAACAAACACTACACGAAATGATCAGTTTACAATTGATTGTGGAGATTATAACCCGGTACTAGGAAAAAGTTATGGAGAAATTGCTGCTGCCAGCCGCAGCCAGCATAAGAGCCAGGGCTTTGGTGTAGCGGCGCAAAGAGGCAGTGTTATTGAATATTTTAAAACGATAAAAGGATTAGCGCCTGTTGATGACCTGATGGATAATGTGGATGTAGCCTGGAGCCGTACAAAAGATATTGTATTGGCAGGTACAATAAACCGTATCATAGAAAAATATGATGTGCAGCATCCCGAAAAATCGGTACCGGCATTGGTAAGCTTATACAAAAAAATAGAACAGGTGCAAGATGAATACTGGCGAGAACAAAAGATGGATGCAGTAAAAGAATTGATTCAAAACTGCAGCGGTTTATTTTTAGATGCTACAACAAAAACACAGTACGCCGTACAAGGCGACAGTTTAAAAATAAATTTTGTTATAAACAATCGTTTAGGCGCTAATATAAAAAGTGCTGATGTGTTTCTTAATAATGATTATGTAATCTTTGATAAGTTAGAATCAAATAAAAATTCGGTGAAGGATTATACTCTTTACATCAGTCCAACTGCAAAAATAACTCAACCATACTGGCTCGAAATCCTTATGGATAAAGGAAGTTTTAATGTAACCGACCAACAGATGATTGGTAAAGGGCAAAGCGATCCGTTTAGCGTGGTATTTAGTATGGACATTGAAGGAACAGAATTTAAATTTATAAAACCCGTAAGATACAAACACACAGATCCGGTAAAGGGCGAATTGTATCAACCCTTAACAATTTTACCTAAAATTGAAGTGAATTATAATGCCGATGTTTTTTTATCTATCAATAACAAACCTGTAGAAATTGGCACACAAGTAAAATCAAACCTTGCCACTGCTTCTGAAATAACGGTTACTAAAAAAACTTCAAAAAAAATAACCAACAGCAATAACCCATTCATTTTTAAAAGCGATGCTTCGCATGTTGTAAATCACGAGTCATCAACTTTTAATTTTACCGGTGTTGATTCTGATTATGTAGAAGATATAAAACTACAGGCAGGTACTAACGGTCATGTTTATCAGCAATACAAAAAAAATATTGAGTACGATCATATTCCTTCCATAGTTTATTTTCATGAGGCCACAGCCAAACTTTCAAAAATTGATTTACATACCGAAGGGCATTTAGCTGGCTATATTGCAGGTGCAGGCGATAAAATACCAGAAGCATTACAAGTAATGGGATACAAGGTTGTTACTTTAAAACAGGCCGATATAAATGCAACGAACTTAAAACAGTTTGATGTTATTGTTACGGGTGTACGGGCATACAATACCAATGAATGGATGAATGATGTGTACGACGAACTGATGAAGTATGTTGATGAAGGTGGAGTATTGTTTGTACAATATAACACCAGCAACCAAATTGGCCCTGTTAGGGCAAAGATTTCGCCATATCCATTTAATATAAGTCGTAATAGGGTTACTGATGAAGAAGCAAAGGTTAACTTCTTATTACCCGATCATCCTGCATTAAATTATCCGAATAAGATAACAGAAAAAGATTTTGACGGATGGATTCAGGAACGCAGTATTTACCAGGCAGAAAAAACAGATACCGCCTACAAAAAAATATTAAGTATGAAAGACCCCGGCGAAAAAGAACACGATGGAAGCCTCATTATTGCCAATTATGGAAAAGGAAGATTTGTTTATACCGGGTTGGTTTTCTTTAGAGAGTTGCCTGCAGGTGTACCGGGAGCATACAGGTTATTTGCAAATTTAATTGCCAATAGCAGAACAAAATATGTAAAATAGATACTTCCATTTTATACAATAAAATACAATCATGCAAAATGAAAAATCATATTGGAATAAATGGTACCTGGCAGTATTGCTTTTTTTAATTCTGCAGATTATTATTTTTTACCTGATAACTGTTGAGTTTAAAAAATAGTTTCTGGGTATAAGAAAACTATGCTTACAATTAAAAATATAAAGCATTTTAAGGAGCCTAATTATGAGTAGTATTGACTGGATTATATTATGTGTAACACTGGCAGGTATTGTCATCTATGGCATTTATAAAAGTCGTACAACAAAAAACCTGGATGGATATTTTTTAAGCAATCGTTCACTACCCTGGTACCTGGTTTTATTAAGCATTATGGGTACGCAGGCAAGTGCCATCACTTTTTTAACAGGCCCCGGGCAAGCATACAGCGATGGGATGCGTTTTGTACAATATTATTTTGGTTTGCCACTGGCCATGATCGTTATTAGTATATTTTTTGTACCGATATTTAACCGGTTAAAAGTTTATACAGCTTATGAATTTTTAGAAAACAGGTTCGATCTTAAAACCCGTACACTCACTTCATTTTTATTTTTGTTATCTAGGGGATTAAGTACCGGCATCAGCATTTTTGCACCATCAATTGTATTAAGTTCATTAATGGGCTGGAATATTTATTATACCAACCTGGTGATGGGAGGGTTGCTAATCATATACACAATGAGTGGTGGCGCAAAAGCTGTTGCACACACTCAAAAATTACAAATGATAATTGTTTTTGTAGCTTTATTTATTGTGGGCTACCTGGCAGTGAAATTATTACCCGATGCCATTGGATTTACCGATGCATTACGTAAAAGCGGCGAAATGGGGAAGATGAATATTATTACCACAGGCTTTACAGATAAAGGTTTCGACTGGCAGGACAAATACAATATATGGAGCGGTTTAATTGGCGGTTTTTTTCTGGCGCTTAGTTACTTTGGAACAGATCATAGCCAGGTAGGCAGGTACCTTACTGCTAAAAACATGAAAGAAAGCAGGCTTGGTTTATTGATGAATGGATTGGTGAAAGTGCCCATGCAGTTTTTTATTTTATTGTTGGGTATATTGATATTTTCATTTTATCAATTTAATAAAGCGCCTATTTATTTTGACCAGGCAAAAATCACTATTGCCAAACAAACTGTTTATAAAGACTCGTTGACTGCTTTAGAAAACAGGTACAACCTTGCTTTGAGTGCAGGTTCTTTGCAGGAATCGAAAATTGTAAGAGCACAATATAAAAAC
>DAOLYC010000252.1:0-4133 GCA_035425605.1 Ferruginibacter sp. | reverse complement strand
AACGAAAATACCAACCGGTGTTACATTTTGTAAAAGATGTATTTATCACAGCCAGATACCAGCCATAACGTTTGATGAAGATGGTATTTGCAGTTATTGCAGGCAATATGAAGATATGCAGCATAATTATCCTACAGGAACTGAAGGGAAAAACCGGCTGGAACAAATGGCTGCTGAAATTAGAAAAGAAGGAAAGGGTAAAGATTACGATGTGGTAATTGGTGTTAGCGGCGGGTGTGATTCTTCTTTTATGATCACGCTGGCAAAAGATCTTGGCCTGCGCCCCCTTGCAGCACATTATGATAATACCTGGAATACAAAAATTGCTGTTGAAAATATCAAGAATGTACTTGAAAAACTGCATGTTGATTTGTTTACCCATGTAGCTGATAGCCATGAAGTGAATGATGTAATGAAATCGTTGATGCTTGCTTCTGTGCCTGAAATTGAAGCGGCAACTGACCTTGCTCTTGCAACAACGCATTATATGGCCTGCGAAAAATTTAAGATCAAATATATTTGGGAAGGGCATTCCTTCAGATCTGAAGGTATTTCGCCTCCAGGCTGGTTTTATATGGATGCAAAGTATATAACAGGGATTCAAAAAAAATTTGGAACCATGCCGGTAAAAACGATTCCGCTGTTGTATATGTCTAAATGGTTTAAATGGATGTTGTGGAATAAAATAAAAAAACAGCGGCCATTATATTTCCTTGATTATAATAGGGAAGCAACTAAAAAATATCTTTCCGACAATTATCAATGGCAATGGTATGGCGGCCATCACATGGAAAACAGAACAGCCTACTTCTGCAATAATTTTTATCTCCCAAAAAAATTTGATATTGATTTGCGTTGGAGTGAGTTTTCTGCTCATGTACGCTCGGGGCAGATGACAAGAGAGATGGCACTGGAGAAAATACAGGAACCCAAACCGTTTGATCAAACTATCCTTGAAGAAGTTTATACCCGCTTAAGCCTTACCGAAGAAGAATTTGAAGCTATTATGAATTTACCTAAAAAATCATACAGGGATTATAAAACATATAAAGAAACATTTATAAAGTTAAGGCCGGTATTCTGGTTGCTTTATAAAGGCGGATATGTAACTCGAAGTTTTTACGACAAGTTTACAGTAAAAAATTAATGAAAATACTGATAGGAACAGAAGATGTTGCAGGCTGGATTCAACAATATAAATCAGGATTTGAATCATTTGGCCACGAGGTTACAACTGCAGTATTTAAAAAATCTTCTTTTTTTGATGTTGATTATGATTATGTTTTTGATGAAATGTTTCGCTATAAAATTGATTCAAGGCAATTGCTTCGTCATCAGTTTTTAAAAAGAGTTAAGCGAAAAATTAAAAATGAATGGAAAAGCCGGACGTATAAAAAGTTAATTCATTCTTTAATTGACAAACATGATGTTATTATTCAGATGTGGCACCCTTTCTTACCATCATCTGCAGAACTTTTGTATGCAAGAAAAAGAAACAAGAAAATCATTTCTGTTTTTGTTGGTTCTGATGTAAGATACTTCAAAGCATTTAAGCAGGAGTTTGATGTAAGTAAGTGGAACTTCCCGAAAGAATTGGATAATGAGTATATAGATTATCACCTTCAGCTTATCAGGAATGCAGAAAAATATTCTGATCTAATTTATTCAGTACCCGACCAGGCAGGATTGCAAATGAAACCCTATTATCACTTGCAGGTACCGTTAAATACCGGCAAATTTGTTTATCATGTTCCTGGTAACAAAATACCGAAAATTGTGCACGCACCTTCTGTTCCTTTTAAAAAAGGAACTGATATTATTGAAGCTACTTTAGCAAGTCTGAAAAATGAAGGAGTCGCTTTTGAACTGATGTCTGTTCGCAATATGCCAAATGATGAATTGCTTCAGTTGCTTTCGCAAGCAGATATACTTGTTGATGAAATTGTTTATAACGGTCCTGGAACTCTTTCGTTTGAAGCCATGATGAGTGGCTGTGCAGTTGCCACACGATACATCAATAATTCGCCACAGGTTTTCTGTCCGCCTGTTATGAATATTAATGCTGACAATATATATAAGCAACTTAAAACACTTTTAACAAATCCTCAATTAATAAAAGAACTTGCCATAAAAGGAAGAGAATATGCACTTAGGAATAACTCTTCGGCCAAAATTGTGGCTGATATGCTGAAAAATTTAGAAATTCCGGGTCAGCCTGATTATTATCCCGACTTTTTACGTCAACGATTTGTTCCGGGAAGTAAATCAGAAATACTTTCAATTAACAAGTGGACATCATTTGTAAAAGATTGTGATTGGTATAGTGTATATGTTAATATGGGCGAAAGAGAGGGTCTTGTCTTTTAATTTTTTTTTGAAATAGCTTATGTTGATTGGTAAAACACTTATTGTTTGTTGCCCTTAGGTATAGCTATGTATCAGCAGTGTAAAAAGTGTATTTTGGATTCAAATGATGATTCGAATATTTTTTTTGATCAAGAATAGGTTTGCAATTGCTGCCATTACTGCGAAGATGAAAAGAAGTTATTTGTAAGAGAAGGTAGTGGAGCAGAAGCATTAATTGCAGAAAAAATTAAAAAATCTGCTGCTAAAGAAAATTAATACATCTGCATAAAAATAATTTTATAAACATAAATGTTTTCTACAATACAAAGTAATGCCCGCCGAACCTAAAATACATAACGGAGAATGGGACCTGGTTGTAGAACCAAAGTCATCCCTCTTTAAACTCAACTTTAAAGAAGTGTGGCGGTACAGGGATTTACTATTGTTGTTGGTACGCCGGGACTTTGTGGCGTACTACAAGCAAACCATCCTGGGCCCCATCTGGTTTTTTCTGCAACCCTTGCTTACCACGGCAATGTATTTTCTCATCTTTTTTAAAGTAGCCAAACTTTCTACCGATGAAGTGCCGCCCTTATTATTTTACCTTGCCGGCATTACCATTTGGAATTATTTTTCCGAATCACTCACCAAAACCTCCGATACCTTTATTGCCAATGCCGCCATTTTTGGCAAAATCTATTTTCCAAGGCTGGTAATACCAATCTCAATTGTAGTTTCCAACCTCATGCGGCTGGGCATACAGTTTATGTTGTTCCTTATTATTTGGTTGTACTACCTGTTAGCAACAAACACAATTCATCCGCATTGGGAATCCATGTTGCTGCTACCCGTATTAATAGCGCTCATGGCCGGGCTGGCGCTGGGCCTGGGTATTATTTTTTCATCGCTTACCACAAAGTACCGGGATTTACGTTTTCTTCTCAGTTTTGGCATTCAGTTATTGATGTTTGCCACTCCGGTGGTTTATCCCTTAAGCCTTGCTTCAGAAAAATATAAATGGCTGCTGCTGGCCAACCCGTTTACCGCTATTATAGAAACCTTTAGGTATGCATTTTTAGGAAAAGGAGAATTTAGCTGGATGTATTTAGGCTACAGCTCATTGGTAACAATCATTATTTTACTTATAGGCACCTTAATCTTCAACAAGGTGGAAAAAACATTTATGGATACCGTTTAATATGGCAGAAACCGTTATTGACATACACAATCTTTCCAAACTTTATAGACTAGGACAGGTGGGCAGCGGCACATTACGCAACGACCTTCATCGCTGGTGGCAACTAGCCCGTGGCAAAGAAGATCCCTTTCTTCGCCTTGGCCAGGAAAATATAAGAGATCAAAAAGGCAGTGAATTTGTGTGGGCGCTTAAAGACGTAAGTTTTGAAGTAAAACAAGGTGAAGTACTGGGCATCATTGGTAAAAACGGTGCAGGAAAATCTACCTTATTAAAAATATTATCGAGGGTAACATCACCAACTACAGGATATTTTAAAGCCAAAGGCCGCATAGCTTCTTTACTTGAAGTAGGCACCGGCTTTCACCCGGAACTGAGCGGCAGGGACAATATATTTTTAAACGGCGCCATTTTGGGCATGACAAAAAATGAAATTAAACGCAAGTTTGATGCTATTGTAGATTTTGCCGGTGTAGAACGCTATATTGATACGCCGGTAAAGCGCTACAGCAGTGGCATGTATGTGAGGCTGGCCTTTGCCGTGGCCGCATACCTGGAAAGTGAAATACTTATTGTAGATGAAGTACTGGCC
>DAOLYC010000251.1:0-4135 GCA_035425605.1 Ferruginibacter sp. | reverse complement strand
GCCATAGCGCCGGTAATGAAAGCTATCGCAAAAAATTAGTTGAATACTATAAACGAGTAGGTATTGATGTAAATTCTGATCAGATAATAATTACAACCGGTGGCAGCGAAGCCATCCTGTTTGGTTTTATGGCCTGTATGGATGCAGGTGATGAAGTAATTATACCAGAGCCCTTTTATGCAAACTATAACGGATTTGCGGTTGAAGCCGATGTAGTTGTAAAACCAATCAGTTCAACTATTGAAACTGGGTTTGCATTGCCGCCAATAGAAGATTTTGAAAAGGCAATTACATCTAAAACAAAGGCAATAGTTATTTGTAATCCAAACAATCCTACGGGTTATTTATATAGCTCAACCGAAATGCAAGTTTTAAAGCAGCTTATCAAAAAACACAATCTGTATCTTTTTGCCGATGAGGCTTACCGTGAATTTTGTTATGAAGGAACACATACCAGCGCTATGCACTTAACCGGTGTTGATGATCATGTGGTTTTGATGGACACCATCAGTAAGCGCTACAGTGCCTGTGGTGGCCGCATTGGCGCCTTTGTTACAAAAAATAAACAACTGCTAGATGCAGCCATGAAATTTGCACAAGCCCGGTTAAGCCCACCATCATTTGCACAAATATTAGGCGAAGCGGCTGTTGACTTACCTGATGATTATTTTAATACAACCAAGGCCGAATATAAACTACGCAGAGATACGATTGTAAAAAGGCTTAATGCCATGCAAGCTGTTTTTTGTCCTAATCCCGGCGGTGCATTTTATGCTATGGCCAAATTACCCATTGATGATTCTGATAAATTTTGCCAATGGCTGCTGGAGTCGTTTAACTATAATAACCAAACGGTAATGCTTGCACCGGCAACAGGCTTTTACAGTACACCCGGTTTGGGTAAACAGGAAGTTCGCCTGGCGTATGTTATAAATGTTGAATCCATTAATGCTGCAATGGATTGTTTGGAGAAGGCGCTTGATGAATATCCGGGAAGAAATATTTAATACACAATACCAATAAAAAAGCATTCTCTATAGAATGCTTTTTTATTGCAGTAAAATTATCTTGCACCCGGAGGGCAATGTTCTTTTAAATAATTTGTGTATAAGGTTGATAGGTGCTGAAAAGTTCCGGGCCCTTCGGAAATGCTGTGCGACCTGTTGGGGTAAGGCATGTACATAAACTGCTTGCCATTTTTTATCAGTTCATTCACTAACATTTCAGCATTGCTGAAATGTACGTTATCATCTCCGGTACCATGTATGTATAATAAATTTCCTTTTAGGTTTTTTGCATAAGTGATAGGAGACCCATTGATAAAATCTTCCATATTTTCTTGCGGCAGCCCCATGTACCGTTCCTGGTATATGTTATCATAATTCAATTGGTTGGTTACGGCGGCGATTGAAATTCCGGTTTTAAACAATTCCGGATAACGGAAAAGCAAGTTAAGTGTAGATGAGCCACCACCGCTCCATCCCCATACGGCTGTACGTTCTCTATCCATATAAGGATGTGTTTCCAGCATTTTTTTAAAACCCTGGGCCATATCAGAAATATTTATATTTCCAATTTTGCGATAAATTGATTTACGCCAGGCGGCGCCTTTAAGCATGGGTGTGCCACGGTTATCAATTGCCACCTGTAAATAGCCATCGGCCCTTATATCGCCATTATATAAAAAATTATTTTGGCTGCCATAGCTATCCTTTACTGTTGAAGCGGCCGGCTCGCCATAAACATAAAATACTACCGGGTACTTTTTTGTAGAGTCAAAATTTTCGGGTTTGTTTATCCATGCATCCAATGTAATATTATCGGCTATTGCCAGTTTTAAAAATTCAATATTTATTTTTTCATCCGTTTTAATCGTTGCAGCAATATTTTTTGTTGCATTTACCGGTTTACTATCGGGCAGGGTTATCCATTCACTAACCCTTGCAGTGTTATGGTTAGAGAAAGTATGAAGCGCAAGTTTACCATTAGGAGAAATATTATAATCATGCATACCCTTCAAATCATTTGTACCTATCAGTTCCGGCTCATCTTTTGTATTGGTTACTACTTCTTTTACTTTATGAAAAATGTATCCAACTTTTTGCAGAAGATTACCCTTATCAACTGCTGTGCTGTATAAGTATAATTGGGTTGCATTGTTTGGTGATGCCGTAAAATAGATTCTGTTTTTTACTTCGTCAATACATTTTATTTCGCCTATATCGTAATTGCCTTTGGTTAATAATGTTTCTGTTTTACCATCACGGCTAATTCTGTAAATATGCCTCCATCCATCTTTTTCACTAATCCAAATAAAATCTTTTCCACCGTTTACCCAATTCCAACCTCCGGGCTCTCCAAAAATATCTGCCGAGTTAAGGTCTATCCAGGTATTACTGCTTTCTGCCCAAAAAGTGCGGCTGCTGCCATTGCTGGCATTACAGTAAATCAGTTTGCTATCTTGCTGCTTACGATCGAGTTGCTGCACAATTAATTCATTTTTTCCCGACCAGTCCATGCGGGGAATATAATGCTGTTGAGGGTCGCCTTCAATATTCATCCATGTTGTAAACCTGTTAGCTAAATTTATCACTCCAATTTTTACAGGCGATGGGGATTCTCCAACTTTTGGATATTCAACAGGTATCACTCTTGAGTAAACACTATCGGTAGTGTTAAGCATATAATAATCCCTAATCTTTGTTGCATCCACCTGCCAAAATGCAATTTTTAATCCATCGGGGCTCCATCTAAAACCGTCGCGGCAGCCAAACTCTTCTTCATACACCCAGTCAAAAGTTCCATTGATAAGTTTACGGGTACCGTCATTTGTTAATTTTGTTATGTTGCCATTGTTTATTTCCTCTGTATAAATATTATGACCACTTACATAAGCTACTTTTTTTCCATCGGGTGAAAATTTAGCAAACATTAATGATTGTTCGGGAAGGCTCTTACCCAGTTTTCTCAGTTTACCACTAATGATATCAAGTATCCAGTAATCGCCTCGGGTATTGTAACGCCATACTTTTGCGGTATTAGTAAATATCAATACCCTTGTATAATTGTTATTGAATTTATATGATTGTGGTAATAGGTATTGATTAGTTTCAGGCACGGTAAGCAATGCCTTGCTTATAATAACAGATTCGGTTTCAGTTATAGGATCTACCTGCACAATATTGCCATCTTTAAGAATGGTATAAGTGTTTCCATCTGCAGACCAGTTTATTCTTTTATTGCTTTGTGCAATTACTAACTGGCCAAACAATAATATTATAACAACAATGAAATTAATTTTATAGAACCGCATTTTTTTCTGTTTTAGGATTTTAAAAATACGAAATTACTACAAGCTTTAACTGCCATTGCTGTAAAAGCATTTATTTTTGCAGGATGGAATTAGAAAAACTGAGGCTGGATAAATATTTATGGGCTATTCGTTTATTTAAAACCAGGAGCCAGGCCGCTGATGCATGTGATAAAGGAAAAGTAAAGTTTGGTGGCAATAATGTCAAAGCATCGAGAACAGTTCATGTGGCTGATGAATATGAAGTAAAAACAGAAACCAAACGATGGGTGATAAAAGTAACGGCACTGTTGTACAAACGTATGCAATACAGTGAAGCTATTAAATTTTATGAAGACATCACTCCTGCAGCAGAGCTGGATCGTATTCAATTTCAGGCTGCTGTTTTCCATACAGGCAAACGCATGAGCAAAAAGGGCAGGCCTACTAAAAAAGATAAGCGTGATTTGAATGATTTTATGGACTTTTAAATCTTTATTTCAAAAAATCATTTCCTTTACATAAATGAAAATAGATATCATTACTGTTGTTCCCGGCATTTTAGATAGCCCCTTTGCCCATTCCATTATGAAAAGGGCAAATGACAAAGGCTTGTTACAAGTAACCGTAATTAATTTACGTAACTATACAACTTATTCCCGTGCACAGGTTGATGATTATGCTTTTGGCGGTGGCGCCGGTATGGTTATGATGATTGAGCCTTTGGTTAATGCCATTGAAAGCTTACAAAAAGAAACGGTATATGATGAGATTATTTTTTTAACTCCCGATGGCGAAACATTTAACCAACAAATGGCAAATAGTTTGTCATTAAAAAATAATTTA
>DAOLYC010000250.1:0-4142 GCA_035425605.1 Ferruginibacter sp. | reverse complement strand
AAAGATGGTAATATTATAGAAGGCGGTGTAAGCAAAGAAAACTCGGTTATTTTGAAATATTTAACTGCTGCCACACAAAAAAAATTCAAGGGTAAAAAAACGGGTGATACCGTTACTATACAATTAAACAAAGCTTTTGATGATGATAAGTTGGCGATGTTTTTACAAGACCTGGGTTTTGATAAAGACGATAAAGAAGCTGCAAAAAAATACTTTAACCTTAGCATTGTTAAAATAGGTTTGGTTGAAAAGCGTACGCTTACCGAAGAGTTTTTTAAAGAGATTTATCCCAATAAAGAAATAAAGACTGAAGCAGAATTACGAGATGCCATAAAAGAAGAAATTGAAAATTACTGGGTAGCACAAAGCCGTAACCAGTTGCAGGATCAATTGTATCATTATTTACTTGATGAAACAAAGATGGATTTTCCTGTTGAATTTTTAAAACGCTGGTTGCAAACAGGCGGCGAAAAAGAAAAAACAGCCGAAGAAGTTGAAAAAGAATTTCCGGGCTTTAGTAACCAGTTAAAATGGACACTGATAAGTGATAAGCTGGTTAAAGAAAATGGATTAGAAGTTGGTAATGAAGAACTGCGTGAATATATGAAAACAGAAGTAATGCGTTATTTTGGAACCATGAACCTGGGTGAAGATACAAGTTGGCTTGAAAGCTATATCGACCGTATGATGAAAGATGAAAAACAGGTTGATAGCAGTTATCGCCGTTTAATTACCGATAAACTTTTTAACTGGATTGAAGGACAGGCAAAACCAACTGAGAAAGAAGTTACTGCCGATGAGTTAACAGCAATGCAACATCATCATCACCATTAATAAAATTGGAGATAAAAGTTATCTTCAATTTTGTATCGCTGTTGGTAGGAGTTACTTCTTTTTTTTCAGCAACTTCAATTAAGTGGAACTCTTTTTCAGTAACGTCTCTTTCCGGGCTTTCTGCTGGCGTAGGTAAACTCTCTGCATTGCCGCCGCCTGGGCTTTGACCAGCGGCGAGGTGAAGTACCTGTATTATTGCCAATTGCACTACTAATACAAAATTATAAAAGTAGGTGCTAATATTTTATTCAATAGCAACCTTTGTTTTAAGGTTCATATATTAAAGACTGCTTTGCCGCTGGTTGAAACCCAGGCGGCGGCAACACCTCATGGTTATTTGGCTTACCTACGGCGGCAGAAAAAGGCCAAAGCCATTGCCTTCATTTCTTACTCTTCCCTCGGCCATGCTGTAGTAACTGAGTATATAGTTTTCTATTACATAGCCGCCTATGTACTCTATTTGTTTTGTTGGTGTGCTGCTGTTATTATATACATACTTGCTTAAATGGCTGCCCGAGGCATCGTAGCGGTAATTTATAAATTTCATACAACTTTATTGGCATAAAATACGCATCCACACATTTATTTACTCAATAAAATGGCAGTAAGGACAATAGGCAATATTAAAAAAGTAAATGAGATACTGTCCCATAAAAATTTATTAATAGTTTTTTTTGAATTATATACTTTTATTCTATAATTTATTTCAATTTTTTCTTTTTCTTTTGTAAAAAATTTATATAAAAAAAATATTAAGAGCAACATAAATGCTATGTAAAAAAAAGCAAAATGAGGTATTGAAAATATATCAAATCCAAAATATTTTTTTATTAAACCCCCAAATAAAAAACCCCACGTTGAAATGGCAATTGCCAACAAATTAACTGCTGCATAAATTGGGCTTTCTTTCTCGTTAAAAAAAATCTATAATAAGAAGAAAATATATTTTTAAAAATCATTGTCAAGTTTTTATTCCCTAAACATAAAACATGTTTTATTATATAGGATTATTTTCTTTTTCAGCAACATCTCTCTCCGGGCCTGTGTGTAGGCCGAGGACGTTGCGTCGTTTAAGAAAAGATCCTCCTTTTGTAAACAGCACAGCTTCCATCTGCATAAAATTGATAACCGAGTAAACTTCTACTTTCGCAGATTAAATAACGCAACGTCCTCGGCTATCACACAAAACCAGGGAGAGACGTTGCTAAGAAATAAACCTACGGCGGCAGAAAATATTCATCAGCTAAATTTTACGAACTTGGTTTTGACGAATTTACTTGTATTACTCATTACAGGGGCAATTAGTTTTTATTGGCTAACGGTTAGTACCTGCTGTGCCCCTGGTTGAAACCCAGGCGGCGGCAACATCTCATGGTTATTTGGCTTACCTACGGCGGCAGAAAGTGATCGGCTTAGGTCGAACACTTGCGCCAGTGCAGTGCCGCAGGTCGGAGACGCAAGCGGCGGCGCTCACGAGTTTATGAGTGGGCTTACGGATGAATTAGAAACACCGTCTGCGGCGAAAAAGCTTATAAAGGAATAAGTGGTTCTTACAATTTTATCTCTTCATCACTATCATCAAAAAAATGGAACTCGGTTAAATGATAGTTAGTGTTGGCTTTTAGTTTAATGCGCTGCTTATACTTGCGGCGCCATTTACTGAGTTTGCTAAATAAAAATCCTTTTGTAAGGTACGAGTGCAGGATGGGATGGATTTCTATGGTTAAACCTTTATGCTTTTGCATAATAAGATAGCTCAGGTTTTTCTCTATCTCGTCTTCTAAAATAAGGGTAGAAGATATTTTTCCGGTACCGTTACAACTTGGGCAAACTTCGCTGGTATTGATGGTCATCTCCGGTTTCATACGCTGGCGGGTAATTTGCATTAAGCCAAATTTGCTAATGGCAAGTATGGCGTGTTTAGCCCTGTCTGGTTTCATAAAACCATCCATAGCATCGGCCAGTTTCTTCTTGTTTTCCATCAATTTCATATCAATGAAATCAACTACAATTATGCCGCCTAAATCTCTTAAACGCATTTGCCTGGCTATTTCTTCAGCAGCTTCTAAATTTGTTTCCAGTGCATTTTGCTCCTGGTTATTGCTTACGCTTTTATAACCACTGTTTACATCAATAACATGTAAAGCTTCTGTATGCTCAATAATTAAATAAGCGCCGCTTGGCAGGTTTACTGTTTTACCAAATGAAGCTTTTACCTGTTTGGTAACACCAAAGCTGTCGAAAATAGGAGAGCCGTTATTGTAATGAGAAACAATATCTGCTTTATCGGGTGCTATGCGTTGTATGTATGTTTTTGCATCGCTGTAAATGTTCTTGTCGTTAACAACTATCTTATTAAAATCTTCATTTAAAAGATCACGAAGAATGCTTGTTGTTTTGCCCTGTTCGCTTAAAATTTTTGCAGGAGGTGTGGCTCCTTTTAAATTGGTTTGTATAGTTTTCCAGGTGGCAACCAGACTTAAAAGGTCTTCATGAAGTTCGGCTGTGTTTTTTCCCTCGGCGGCAGTGCGAACAATTACTCCCAGGTTTTTGGGTTTAATGGCTTCAATTATTTTGTGTAATCTTTTTCTTTCGTCGCTTGAATGTATCTTTCGTGAAATAGCAATAATATCATTGAAAGGGGTAACAACTACAAAACGACCGGGTAGCGATAGTTCGCAACTAAGGCGGGGACCTTTGGCTGCAATAGGTTCTTTAAGAATTTGTACCAGCACATTTGGTTTGCCGCTTAGTACTTCGGCAATTTTGCCCGTTTTAACAATCTCAGGCTCCACTTTAAATTTTGAAAAGTCTATGCCATTCTCAGATTTATCATGTATGGATTCGCTGGTGAATTTTAATATAGAACGAACATAAGGGCTAAGGTCGGTGTAATGCAAAAAAGCATCTTTTTCAAAACCTACATCAATAAATGCAGCGTTAAGTCCTGGGATAAGTTTTTTTACTTTTCCAAGATATAGGTCGCCCACACCAAAACTGGCATCTGCTTTTTCATTATGCAGTTCCACCAGCTTTTTGTCTTCCAGCAAGGCAATTTCTACACCTTGCGGTGCAGCATTAATAATCAGTTCCTTGGTCAAGTATAACTTTTTGCAAAGACCACTACATCAACGAAAGTAAAATATACCTACATGCACAATAACTTAGCATTGATTATAATCACATGCAGGTACATGAGCCATATTGAGGATTTATGGCTTCAATAAAAAGAAATTACTTCTTTTTATGGCGATTCTTTCTTAAACGTTTTTTACGCTTGTGTGTTGCAATTTTATGACGTTTTCTCT
>DAOLYC010000249.1:0-4144 GCA_035425605.1 Ferruginibacter sp. | reverse complement strand
GACACAATTTCACGGCGGCTGTCTAAAGTGCATAAGAAACCATCGGTGCGGCCTTCTACTTCAAAAGAAATAATTGTATTATCGGGCACCACAATGGGGCGTATATTAAGGTTATGGGGCGATACCGGTGTTATTACAAAACTGCCGCTATCTGGAAAAACAACTGGCCCATTACAGCTTAGGGAATAGCCTGTTGAACCTGTTGGAGTGGCTACTATCAACCCATCGGCCCAATAAGTATTTAAAAATTCGCCATTGAGATAGGTATGGATTTTTATCATGGGCGACGAATCTTTCTTATGCAGTGTAAACTCATTTAGTGCATACGAAACGCCGTCAAACAAAGGAATATCTGCATCCAGGTGAATAAGTGTTCTTTTATCTAAAACATAAGTTCGGTTTAATAAAGCTTCTACCGCCGATTGAAAATCTTCTTTACCAATATTGGCTAAAAAACCCAGCCTGCCATAATTGATTCCGGCTACGGGTATGCCACTGTCTTTTACTAAGGTTACCGTATCCAGTAAAGTTCCATCGCCACCCAGGCTTATTAAAAAATCTATATTTTCATCAAGGTCGTCTGATGAATTGAATGTAGAGTATTTGGCTTTTGAATTGATGCCAGAATAAAACTGGTTAAAAAAATCCTGGTAAAAAACAAGTTCTACCCCGCTTAATGAAAGTACATCCAGTAAACTTAGTACATCCTGGTGCTGGTTATTTTCTATGCTTCTGCTGTAAATAGCTATTCTCATACCTTATATCAGCCAATTGGTGGTTGATTAACCTTATAAAAAAATTAAAAACCCGATTGGTTGTGTAAAAATAAACCGTTTTTGCCTAACTGGTTAAAACTGTATTCAAACCGCAGGTTAATATCGTACAAGGTAAGTATATCTACACCAAATCCGCCGGAATATAATAAGCGGTTATTAAGCCTTGTTTTATAAATATCTTTTGTATAAACAAAGCCAACATCGCCATAAGTTTTTGCAAAAAATGTAAATGGTACTTTTGTAAAAAATTTTGGAAAAAGCCTAAATGGAACATCAAAGGATATTATTTTCTTTTTAAGTGTATATTTTGCTAACCCGGTTACAACTCCATCAATAACATAATATTCCAGTCCACGTAAATAGTTTTCGCCATAACCAAGGCCACGTTGGTTAATGTATGCCTGTTTAAATGGTAATTTTATTTTTGCATTTACCTGTATGCTACTATACCAGTTTTTGCCCATTGCATAATACCTGTTGTACCCAACTTCTGCTAATAACATATTTAATTCACCTGTAAATCCCAGTCCTCTTTTTTGAATTTTTAAAAAACCCGATTTACCTGTTAAAGGATATGCGTTATTGTTTACTTTGGAATATTGCAGGGTATAAATGAAGTCAAAAACCCCTTTTGAATTTGTTGAATCATTAAAATAGTTTGGATTGTATTGTTTATCAATTACAGAATCGGCAATGGTAAGGTGACTGTAGCTAACGTTAAAAAGTTGCTTTTTAAACAATCCTTTTCTTATGGAATAACCTGCAGTAAGATACCAGCTTTTGTAAACAAAATCTGCTTTAGCTTTTGTATCGGGGTAAGATGGATAAAACAATAGCGAATCGTTGTAATTTGTTTTATAAGGAAGTTCTCTACGTTGGTTATATCCGCCGCCAACAGTAAATCCTTCTGTTAAAGCCCTGTTGCTGTATGGGGCATTGTAACTAAACGAAATGTTTTTTGTATATCCATTAATAAGATAAATACGCAATTGATCACGCCTGCCACTGAGGTTGTAATGCACAAATTTAATTCCATAATCTACCCTAGAAAAACTGTGGTTGTATGTTTTCCACCATTCATTAAAATTACGGTCAACCAGTTTAAACTGTGGTACCGGGTAAATGTACCAACGCTCTGTTACGCTTACATCAATGCTTACATTTAAAGAATCTAAAGCCACCAGTTTAAATTTTACTTCATTAAAAAGCGATGTGTTATAAACCTGTACCCTGGCCTGTTCCAACTCTTTTTGTAAGTGGCTTATTAAAAGAGAGTCTCCTTTTTTAAACTGTATCTCTCTGTGAACAATATATACTTTGGTTTTTTTTGTTCCGGTAACTTCCAATTCCTTAATACAAACTTTGTAGTTGTTGCCGGCAAGTAAAGCGGTATCAATAAAAGTAAAATCGGGTGTTTTTGTTTTTTGGGCATATCCCTGCACAGCAGCAAATAGAAAAATTAAAATGCAGGATATTTTTTTTAATTCGTTCATTTGGTAAACCGCCGATTATTATTCTAAATTCGGCGAAATGTAAGTCTCAATTAAATATCGAGGTAATTCATCAAGTGGCGGTAATTGCTGTGAATTTCATTTTCAAATTTTTCGTTACCAAAATAATAAATAACATCATACTCGTACCGCTCAAAAGTGGATGTAATAGCTGCTATCTCTTTTTTATTTATATGAAGTGTAACCGTAAGCATGCCAGTTTGTGCATGTACCGTTGTATTTAAATGAAGAATAGTGGCATCGTTACTTTCAACGATCCGGCTTATTTCCGAAATACTGAACTGGCTACGTTCCATTTCAAGAACAATAATACCGCCTATTTCGTTGGTACCTGCAAAATTGCCAAGTGTTTTCAATAAGATATCGGTTGTTATCACACCCATCAGTTCGTTGTCATCATTTACCACAGGCACTACAGTTGTTTCAAACTGGTTACTACAAGTTACTGCATTTAAAAAATGTTCATTATCATGTACCGCTGCCTGAATAAAAGTTTCCTGCATTAATTCAACAGGCATTTTATGCTGTTCCTGATCAAGCAGGTCGTCTTCACTTATTAGCCCCAGGTATTTATCTCCATCTACAACCGGCAAATGTGTTACCCTAAAATCTACAATTAGCCGTAATGCCTTACTTACCGAATCTTTAAGTTGTAAACGAGGTATGTTGGTATTAATTAAATCAACTGTTAACATATAACTGGTTTAGGTTAGCAAAACAATCATAATAACGATGATGAAAGTATAAAAGTATATACTGACAATTTATAGTGTTAAATAGTTGCAGCAGTTTTTTTTAATTTTGTTAAAAAACCGTCCAGTAAAATATTAAACTCAGCAGGCACTTCCATCATGGGTGCATGGCCACATTTATCAATAAAATGCAGTTCGCTTGTTGGAATTAACCTATTAAATTCTTTGGCAACAAATGGAGGAGTAATGGTATCATTGTTGCCCCAAATAAGGCAAGTTGGCTGTTTTATCTGGTTAAGCTCTTCGCCTAAATTATTTCTAATAGCGCTTTTGGCTAATGCAATAATCTTAATAACCTTCATACGGTTATTGGTAATTTCAAATACTTCGTTAACCAGTTCATCAGTTGCCATGGCAGGATCGTAAAAAGTAAGTTCTGTTTTTTTACGGATGTATTCTTTATCGCCTCTTTTAGGATAGGTATCGCCCATGCCGTTTTCGAATAGTCCAGAACTACCGGTTAAAATGATTGATTTTATACGTTCGGGTTGTTTTAAAATATGTACCAGCGCAACATGGCCACCCAGCGAATTGCCAAGTAAATGTATATTGTTGTAATTGCGATGTTCTATAAAACGATGTACAAATTTTTGTAAACCACCAACAGATGTGTGCAACAAATCCAGCTCAAGCAAAGGAAGTAGTGGCACAACAACTTTATTAGTTTTGCTAAAATGGCCAATAAGTGCTTGAAAATTACTAAGTGCTCCAAATAAACCATGTAGTAATATCAGCGGTTCGCCTTCGCCTTCTTCTATAAATTTAAATTTACCGTCTTGTTTAATTTCGTAACCCATTCTACAATACAAATAATTTTTGATAAACCGCTTATCGGGTTAAAGTTATAAAACCCGTGATTGGGGCTAAAATTACGTTAAATAAAATAATGGTTGCTATTAATGCTGAATTTTGTTTGAGAGCCCATTAAAAAAATCGCCCAGTTGAATAAACATATCTTTAAACCAGGGAATGAATTTTCCAAGCCCGTCCATCACTTTTGGCCCCCAGGGTTGTATATAATGATACGTGGCAGAAGATTGGATAGTGGCAGGTTGTATCAATTGCAACTTTTCGGCATAAAAAATAAAAATGCTAAAAATAATCG
>DAOLYC010000248.1:0-4153 GCA_035425605.1 Ferruginibacter sp. | reverse complement strand
CCGGCATCCTGCCATTGTTTAATTTCCTGCCAGGGAATTACACTACTAACACTCATGTTCATAGCAAGGTATAAAATGGCAATACCAATAACCGATATGAACATACTTTTTGGAATATTTTTACCCGGATTTTTTATCTCTGCTCCTAAATGACACACATTATAGTAACCCAGGTAACTGTATATTGATTTGATACAAGCCTGCCCAAATGCAAATGATGCCAGTTGCCCCCAACTGAAATCAGCATTGATGTTTTTTAACGGTTGCAAAAAATTACCATGGGCAATACCGCCTATAATTATCCACCCAAGGGTGAGTATAACACCTGTCCAAAGTAAAACGGCAATTTTACCAATGCTATCTATTTTACGGTACAATAAGATGGTTACAATAATTATTACAGCACCCGAAACCATTTTTTGTTGTATAGGATCAAGGTTTACCAAATAACCCAGGTATTGTGCAAAGCCAATAGCAGCCGATGCTGCCACCAATGGCGCCTGAATAATGGTTTGCCAAACATATAAAAAGCTCATCATCCGGCCCATGCCGTTTTTGCCATACGCTTCTTTAAGAAAATTATAGCTGCCTCCTGCCAGTGGATAAGCTGCACCCAGTTCACTCCATATCATAGCATCAACCAAAGAAAGTAAAGCGCCTGCAATCCATGCATATAAAAACATACCACCCATTAGTCCCATTACAATAGGCAGTGTAACAAAGGGGCCTATGCCCACCATGTCAATCATATTAACAACCGTTGATTGAAATAAACCTAAGCTTCGTGGTAGTTTTGGTACAGCCATCAGTTAATTGAATACCTAAATTACTATTTTGAATGTAAAATCTTTTAATTTAAAAGGAGCTTTTAAATTTGTAACATGTATCAACACTAATTATAACTATATTAGTTGAATAAAATAATGTTTAAAGTTAATACAGTATTATAAGTGATTTTACGCTAATGAAAACAACAAAAAATTTATAGAAATATATTTCACTATAATTATTAAGTGAAAATAAGTATTGCCAATATGAGGATAACCAATATAAGGCGAAAAACTATTTGCATAATGATTTGATTGGTATTTGTACTGTTTATTTACTTTTATTGCACAACCGGCATTTTTATAAAAATGTAAACGTAATAATGAAACAAAAAATTGTAGTAGCCGTAACAGGCGCCAGTGGTTCTATATATGCTGATATGTTACTGAAAAAATTTCAGCAACTTACAAGTCAATGGGATGAACTGGCATTGGTGATGACCGAAAATGCCAAACAGGTTTGGAATATTGAAATAGGAAACGACAGTTATAAAAATTTTAAAGGTAGTATTTATAGTCAGCAGGACTTTAATGCAGCCTTTGCTTCTGGCAGCGGGCAATTTAATACCATGATCATCATCCCATGCAGCATGGGTACTTTGGGACGTATAGCTTCGGGCATATCCAATGATTTGATTAGCCGAGCAGCAGATGTAATTTTAAAAGAAAGAAGAAAATTAATTTGTGTTATTAGGGATACACCTTATAACCTTATCCATATTCGTAACATGGAAACCATAACACTGGCCGGGGGAATTATTTGCCCGGCAACACCTTCTTTTTACAGTAAACCAACAACCGTTGAAGAAGTAGCAACAACCGTAGTTGACCGTGTTATTGACCTGGCTGGTTTACAAAATGAATCTTATCGTTGGGGAAATAAAACTTAATTTTTTTTATCTCAAATCAACCAACTCCATGCCGGGGTAATTCTTTTGGTTAAATACAAAAGTAGCATCGGGGATAACCGATTTTGTATTCATGTTGCTAACATTGTAAATGTACCGGTTACCTGCTTTCTCAAAAATCTTTGTTGATGAAATGGTTTGGGTAGCTTTAGTGATAAACACAACCACTTTATGAAAAAGTTTGGATTTATCTATTGGTGTAAGTTCAATTTCCTGTATGCCTTTAGCATCGCTGTTTAGCTTGTACAAAAAATCCTTATCGTAAAAATTAGTGAATAATTTTTGAGGAGTAATGGTATTGTTTGATGGATCTAATTTGGTAAGCGTAATTTCTTTTGATGCCGGGTCAACCGTCCATACATTGCTGCCATCACAAAAAATATCCTGTCCTGCCACTTTTATCCTGTATTTGGTACCCTTCATATATACAGTACCTTTTTTAGTATCTAATAGTTTATTAGCAGCATTCTCAATTTTTAAAGTAAAGTTGGATTGTACCGATTTAAAACTTTTAAATTTTGCACTTACGGCATCTAGTATCTTTTTTGCACTGGGGTCGCTGTTACCCATTCCTTTTGGTACCTGGGCCTGTGTAGTAAATAATATCATAACCAATAAAACCGATAAGCTTAAAATTTTCTTCATGTTGCTTTTTTGTCATTAAACAATACTAATCTGTAAAACGGGGGCAAAGATAAAGCAATAGATGGGTTTATTCAAACCCGGTTTAACAACCTTTTTGTAAGAAACTGTTAATGTGGTTTTAAAGTCGAAATAATATAAATATTAAAACGTTTTTCAGGCAAAGAATAATTATTTTGCAATCCTTCAACTCAACTCCACTATTGATTCTTTTATAAGCATCTATTAATTTTTTTATCATGGCAACCAAAATACCTGTTTCCCAAAGGGAAACTTTCAGCCCTTCGCAATTTACAACATTCCTGTGGTGGTTATCAACTGCAGAAAAAGAGATACTTATTGATTCTGTTATAGACAGAAACCGTTACCGCATCATTGGTATGACGGTGTTGGCAACCTGGGCCTTTGCTACATTTACCTGGACCTATTTTTTCAGCACATTCACCAATTCTGTATTCATTGCATTTCCATTGGGTTTGTTTATGGGTTTTATAATTCTTACCATCGATAGGGCGTTGATTAAAGGCATTACAAAATTCAACAAACAAAAATTTACACCACTTTTATTCAGGGGTTTACTTGCGCTTACCATTGGCACCTTTATGGCACAACCTGCCGTATTATTTATGTTTGATAAAGAAATAAAACTGCAAACATCGCTCGACAATGAAAAGAAGAAAATGGTAAAGCAGGATGAATTAGTTATGCTTTACAAAAAGCCAAAAGAAGAATTACAAAAACAAAATGCTGCATTAAAATCGGAGCTGGCAATAAAATCAGAAATGGTAAATAAAGCCAGGGAAAATTTTTTGGCCGAAACAGATGGTACCGGCGGCACGGGCAAAATAGGTGTAAAAGATATTGCCATTGCAAAACGAAACGAATACCAAAAATTAGATGCAGAATACCAGGCTTTGTTAAAAAATGTTCAACCTAAGTTAGATAGTAACGATGCAGCACTAAAAGATTTTGATAATAAGATTAAAACAGGAGAAGCAAATTTTCTGCAATACCTTAATAATGGTTTTTTAACCAGGGTAGAAGCATTGGCCAATTTATTAAAAAGCAATCCGGCATTACAGTTTAGGTATTACCTGATTGTTTTTATTTTGATGTTGATAGAATTGATGCCTGTAATTGCTAAAACCATATTGCCATCGGGCAGTTACGATGAAAAAGTTTTGCTTAGAGAGGAAATGGAAATAGATATTGCCCAAAGCAATATCCGCAAAGAACATCAGTTAAAAGAACTGTACAATAAACTGGCTTTTGAATATGATGCAGAAGCCATTGAATCATTTTTTGTGTTAACCAAAGAAGATAGGCACGAAAAAATGAAATCTTTTAGTAAAAAATGGAAAGAGGAAAACCACCAAACCTTTGACGGGCTTTGGGAAAAGATGAAAAAAGAGATTTTGACAAAGCAAGAGAATTAATTGCAAAAACGTTGCCGGTTACAACAAATTCCGGCAGCGGTTTTATTGATACGCCTTAAACTTATGTTTCCTATTTTTGCCACTCCCCATCAACCGGGACAAGCTATGGCAAAAGGTAATTCAGAAACTCCTTTAATGCAACAACACAATGCCATCAAGGCTAAATACCCTGATGCCATACTGCTATTTCGTGTGGGAGATTTTTATGAAACTTTTGGACAGGATGCCATCACTGCTGCAGGCGTATTGGGTATAACCTTAACCAAGCGTAACAATGGCAACCCTGATGCATCTGAACTGGCGGGCTTTCCACATCATGCTTTAGATACTTACCTGCATA
>DAOLYC010000247.1:0-4170 GCA_035425605.1 Ferruginibacter sp. | reverse complement strand
ACCACCACTTTTTAAATACTCTGTAACATTTCCTTTTGCAGTTGGCGAAAATCTAAAACCTCCTGATAAGTAAGGTAAAAATGAAAGTCGAACTGGCGGTTTTATATCAACCAGTCCACTCCAAACACCCCATTGATTTAACTCGCCACTTATATTTGGGTTTATTGGGCTCCAAACACTGTTTTCATTTACAAACCTTGTAAACCTGCCAAAATTAATTCCCCAGTCTTGCATATTTTTTTTAGAAAACCTGATAGCGCTTAAAGGTATTTTCATTTCAGCTACCCAACCATCTTCTTTAATAGTAGTTTTGCTTTCCCAAACAGCATCCCAGGTATTATCGTAAATCACTCCCCCATTACTTATTCCGTTTTGTGATATTTTTAAATCGGCCTGCACATTTGTTGTTGTTACTTTAAAAACAAAAGCATTCTGTTTATCCCAATAAGTATCAAAGCCAACAGTAAAAACATCTACATCCTGGCGGTCGGTTACATCACGTGCAGTAATTTGTTTACGTATGTTTTGCGGATTATCGTACATGTATGCACCTACATAAATAGCTGTATTATCATAAGCTATCTTTACATTAGTTTTACGTTTTGATGGTAGCCCAAATACAGGAGTTACATTAATAAAATTGCTTACAGGTTTAATATTTTTCCAGGCATCATCTTCCAAATTGCCATCTATATTTATAGTAGTGCTAATTTTTATGGCAGGCAAACTATGCACCTGTGCGATGGCAACATAGGGAGTAAAAAAGATTATTATAGGTATTAATAAGCGAATTAGCATTTTGGAAATGCGAAGGTATTATTTTATAGGATATTTCAATTATGTATTTAGGTGCTAATAAAAACGCTTATATTAAAATATTATTTTAACCTTCTTTGTAATTCTTTTTTAATTAGTATCAACTCTCTGCCAGTTTGTCCCGATACAGAACTGTTCTCCTGTGCTCTACGCATTAAATAAGGAATAACATCTTTTATAGGACCAAAGGGTAAATATTTACTTACTAAAAAACCTGATTTTGCAAGATTAAATGTAATATTATCACTCATGCCATACAGTTGTGAAAAATGTACATGCGGATGATTATGAGGCAAACCCAGCTTATCAAGCAATTGTGTAGCATATAAATTACTTTGCTCATTATGTGATGCTACAATTACGGCAATCTTTTGCAGGTAGGTAATACAAAATTCTACAGCAGCATTATAATCCCTGTCGCACGAATCTTTATCTGGTTGAATGGGACTTGGATAATTCATTTCTTTAGCCCTGTTTCTTTCCTTTTCCATGTATGCACCTCTAACTAATTTTACACCAAGTATAAAGTTACGTTCATCTGCTGCCTGGTATGATTCTTTTAAAAAATGTAGCCTATCGTGCCGATATAATTGAATAGTATTATAGATAACCACTTTTTCCTTATTAAAAACATCCATCATTAAAATTGTAAGTGCATCTACAGGATCTTGTATCCAGGTTTCTTCTGCATCAATTAAAACTCCAATATTTTTTTTACTACCTTCTTCGCAAAGTTGTTGCATACGTAACCTTACCCTGTGCCATTCTTCTTTTTCTGTATCAGGTAATTTATCAACAGCCGTTAAATATCTTTTCATCAAAGTTCCTTCGGCAACACTCATTGCTTTATCAAGTTTTTCCAGTAAAGAAAACCTGGCGAAACCTGTAACTTTTACACTCATGAAGGGTATATTGGGTTGGGTAGATGCATAATCAATCACTCTTTTAAATTCATCACGGGCATGTTCAAAATTATCTTCACCTTCCTTACCTTCTACCCCATAATCTAAAATAACCTGTACATTATACTTCTCCAGTTTATCTGCAACTTTTGCTGTTTGGTCAAGTGTTTCGCCGCCAACAAACTGTTTAAATATGGTTGACCTGATTAAAGATTTTGTAAAAGGTATATGCCATCTAATGGCAACTGGTGTGATTTTTAATGCTAGATTAACCAACCAGTTTTTATTCATTATACCAAAAAGAAAATTTGCCTGTTTAAGTTCAGCATTAGATTTTGCTGCAAAAGCATATTCGGTATTATCAAAGGAAATTTTTATTTGTTCATTCATAGTTAATATTTCTTAATACCCGAAATTGATAAAACAAATACGAACTGCCAAATAAATTGAGATATAGGTTATAGCAGGTCATTATCTTTGCAAAAAAAAATTATGACCGATAAAAAAGTTAACGAATCGTTGGTAGTGATGACGGAGCTGGTTTTACCTAATGATACCAACAGCTTTGGCAACCTGATGGGTGGCCGCCTAATGTACTGGATGGATATTGCTGCGGCATTAGCTGCTATGAAACATTGCGGTGCACCGGTTGTTACCGCTTCTGTTGATAATATTTCTTTTGAAAACCCTATTAAGCTTGGCAATGTGGTTCATATTGAAGCCAGCCTCTCCAGGGTTTTTAATACCAGCATGGAAGTGCACCTGGTTGTTTACGGAGAAGATGCCATACAACAATATAAATATAAAAGCAACGAAGCTTATTACACATTTGTATCGCTTGACCCGAATGGTAAACCAAGAAAAGTTAACCAGGTTGTACCAGAATCTGAAGTAGAAAAAAAACTGTATGATGGCGCTTTAAGACGTAGGCAACTAAGGTTGGTACTGGGAGGCAAAATGAAACCGCAGGATGCAGTTGAACTAAAAGCTTTATTTATTAAGGAGTAACAGGGTGGGGTATAAACTGCTTACTTTGTTCAATCGCTTCCATAACATCTTCCAGAATTTTTTCTGTAGTATCGTTTGTATTTATTTGCATAGGATCTTTAAATGTAACGGTAAGTTTTGTTCCTTTTTTATTAAGTTTTAAACCTTTTTTATTAAAGGCAATATTAAACCCCGAAATTATTACAGGTATTACCACAGGGTTGTTATGCTTTATTATGAACGCTGTTCCTTTACGGCCTTTAGCAAATGGAGTTGTAGTACCTTGCGGAAATGTGATGACCCAGTTTTTTTCTAGCGCCCTTGATATTTTACGGGTATCGCTGGGATCTAAACCTTTCCTTGTTTCTTTGGTATCACCTACCCACACTCGCTTAACCATTACCGAACCTGCCAATGCAAATATTTTACTAAGCAGGTTTTTTTTCATGGTTTCCTCTGCCGATACAAAGTTTACTCGGGTGTATGGCCAAAGCAAATAATAAGGTATGCCCAGCCTGTTTTTTTTACGCCAGCTTACTGCACAAAAAATGTGTAAGAAAGTAATTACTTCTGCAAAATATGTTTGATGGTTACTTACAAATAATACATTACTCTTAGGTAGTTTACTCAATTTTTCCATCCCGTTAATTTGCAGTTTATTTATAATGGCTAAACCCGGAAAAGACAGGGCGCCTACAACCATATAAACCATTTTTTTTATTATCACCGAATGTTTGAATCTTGTAAACCAACTACCCATGTAAATATTTTTATTGTTTATGTTTTTTGCAATTTATATAATATGCATTAAAAAATTAAATCAGCAAATCTCAATTTACTTAGTATTTAAGTTACACACATATATTTGCATACATGAAATACAATACTGTAATTTTTGATATGGACGGACTACTCATAGACTCTGAGCCATTATGGAAAGAGGCCGCAGATGAGCTTTTATCAACTTATGGGTTTCAATTAAATAAACAACAGTATGCTTTAACTACCGGCTTGCGTACAAAAGAATTTCTTGAATTTTGGTTTACACTTTTTAATATCCCTTTGTCAGAAATTAATACTGCAGAAGATAGGATTGTAAACGAAGTAATACAATTAGTAAAAAGAAAAGGAAAGGTTATGTCGGGGGTTTCCTATATTTTCAATTTCTTCAATCAACTAAATTTTAAAATTGGCCTGGCCACTTCATCTCCTTTGCAATTAATTAATGTTGTGGTAGAACTTACAGGAATCGGGCCGTATTTACAGGCAACAGCATCAGCATCTGGCTTAGCTTATGGAAAACCACATCCAGAAGTATATTTAAATTGTGCAAAAGCCTTAGGTGTTCAACCTATGCAATGTTTATGTTTTGAGGATTCATTTAATGGCATGATAGCAGTAAAGGCAGCTAAAATGAAGTGCATTGTTGTACCAGTTTTTGAAGATTACAAAAAAACTATTTGGG
>DAOLYC010000246.1:0-4193 GCA_035425605.1 Ferruginibacter sp. | reverse complement strand
AAATGGAGTGTACAGTTAGGTTTACGGGTAGAAAATACCAATTCCGACGGTATTTCAAAAGGTTATACTTATAATACAGCACAAAACAAATTTGAGTACACCGAAACAAAATTTAAAAGAGCCTATACACAATTATTTCCTACAGCATATTTGCAATATACTGCCAATGAAAAAAATCAATTTGTACTTAATTATGGCCGCCGAATTGAAAGGCCCGATTATGAAGATATGAATCCTTTTGTTCATTTCTTAGACAGGTACACTTTTGAACAGGGAAATCCAAATTTAAGTCCACAGTTTGCACATAATATAGAGTTTAGCCATACCTATAATGGGTTTTTAACTACAACACTCAATTATACCAATACAAATAATATTATGCAACAGGTATTTGAGCAAAACGAACTTACAAACGAGACTTTTATTAAAAAAGCAAATATTGCCAAAAGTGAACAATTTGGTTTAGCTGTTAGTTTAAATAAATCTATTACAAAGTGGTGGACAACCAGCATTTATGCTAATGTGTATAATAACCATTTTACTGGTACTGTTAATAATGAATATATTTCAATTGGAGTAACAAGTTTTATGACACAGTTGCAGCAACAATTTAAGTTTTCAAAAGGTTGGGCAGCAGAGTTGAGTGGTTTCTATCGTAGTAAAGGAATGGAAGGAGTTATATATATTCAGCCTATAGTTCAGGTAAATGCCGGAATAAGCAAACAGGTGTTAAAAAACAAAGGCAGTATTCGTTTAAATGTAAGAGATGTATTTGCAGGCAGTGTGTTTAAGGGCTATAGTAAATACAGTAATATTGATATACAATTTAGAAACGTAAATGATAACCGGGCTGTTAGTCTTACTTTCTCATATCGCTTTAATAAAGGCAAATTAAAAGCTGGCAGCAGGAGAGACAGTGGAGCTGGTGACGAACAAAACAGGGTTAAAGCAGCAAATTAATTTGTACTTTAATTAAGATAATTTTCATTTTATTGCCGGATACTTAATTGATGTTTACATTTTAAACACATTAGGCATCCGGCATTTTTACATTCGGCAATTATTGGTAAATTTGAGAAAAAACTATTATGCCATCATTTGACTTAGTTAGTAAAGTAGATTTACAAACACTAGATAATGCCATCAATACTGTAAACAAAGAAATAAGTAACCGTTTTGATTTTAAAGGCTCGCATGTGTTGATTGATCTCAATAAAAAAGAGTTTAAAGTTAATATAGAAGCCGACAGCGATATGAAGATTAACCAGATTACTGATGTTATGATAAGCCGGAGTATGAAACAGGGGTTGGCCGGCGAAATTTATGACTTAAGTAAAGAGCCTTATCCAAGTGGTAAAATTGTGAAAAAAGAAGTGCCTGTACGCAATGGAATAAAACAGGATGACGCCAAAAAGATAGTAAAACTGATAAAAGACAGTGGTTTAAAAGTACAGGTTTCTATAATGGATGATATCATTAGGGTAACAGGTAAAAAGATTGATGATTTGCAAGAAGTAATACAGGCTGCTAAAAGTTGGAACCTGGGCATTGCTCTACAGTTTATTAACATGAAAAACTAAGCATAATAACATTTATTGTTGCAACAATTAAAATTCAATAAAAAAGCTTAATTTTGCCTCTTTAAATAATTATACGGCAAAATCCGTATCTAAAACACTGATAATTAATATGAAACAAGGAATTCACCCAAACAATTACCGTTTAGTTGTGTTTAAAGATATGAGTAATGGTACTCAGTTTTTAAGCCGTTCAACTGCCGAATCGAAAGAAACAGTTGTTTACGAAGATGGAAATGAGTATCCGGTAATTAAACTTGAGATTTCAAATACATCTCATCCTTTTTACACTGGTAAAAATGTACTGGTTGATACTGCCGGCCGTATTGATAAGTTCAACAAACGTTACTCAAAAAAGACTAAATAATTTAATAGAGATTATTATCTTTATTTAAAGTTTGTTTTTCATGGCTATACTTTAAGTCCCTTCGGTTCTCCGGGGGGATTTTTTTTACAAGAAGATTTACTACTACTTTAAATACAATTTTACTTTGTAGCATAAAGCTGTTAAATACGGGGTAAACCATTATTTTTACTTCATGCAAAAGATCATCTTTACAGAAGAATACTGTAAACCGGAAAATCTTCATCCATTTACATTTACACGTCATATACAGGATATACGAATTGGGATATTAACTATTCGTGAAAAATGGGAGCATTACCTAAAAATTACTTCGGCGGATAAATGGGAAGATAATTATTTAGACGGGGAACTATCAGTTAAGATAGAAAAAAGCATGGGCACAAATGATTACCTGATGGTACATGCCAATGTATTACCAACAAAAGCAATCATCAGCAAAATAAAAAAACTAAAGCATGGAGAATTTTTAACTTCCGGAAAAGAAGGCGGTATGGCATTTAAATTTTCGAACAAACAAATACTTGATCTTCATAAAATAAAAATAAATAATTCGGTTGCGTTTAAAGGAGAGATGAAAGCAATTCATTATCCCTGGCAAATATTTCAGTATAATGACTGGGCATTAAGAGAAGATTTTGCGTTAATAACAGCCAGAAGAAAAAGCAAACCCATTTCCAAAACAAATAAACTGGTAAAACCGTCAAAAATATTTGTTGAAACAGGTGTGCAAATGAATCACTGCATCATTAATGCTGAAGAAGGGCCAGTATATATCGGAAAAAATGCTGTGATTATGGAAGGCAGTATGTTACGGGGGCCGGTAGCCATTTGCGAGGGCGCTGTTGTAAAAATGGGTAGCAGAATTTATGGAGCCACTACAATAGGCCCTAAATGTATTGTAGGCGGAGAAATAAAAAACTCAGTTTTGTTTGGATACAGTAATAAAGCACACGATGGTTACCTGGGCGATAGTGTGTTGGGCGAATGGTGTAACCTGGGTGCTGGCACCAGTAACAGTAATATAAAAAACACTGCCGGCAATGTAAAGTATTGTTTAGATGCTGATAAAAAAGAAATGAACGCAGGTAATAAAGCTGGCCTATTAATGGGAGACTATTCTAAAGCTGCCATCAATACATCATTTAATACGGGAACAGTGGTTGGTGTTTGCTGCAACGTATTTTCAATTGGCCTTACTCCAAAATTTATTACTGGTTTTTCGTGGGGTGCCGATGGTATAACCAGGTACAAATTAAATAAAGCATTAGTTGATATTGATAACTGGAAAAAATTAAAAGGTTTATCAATTACAGAAAGGGAAAAACAAATTTTGACAGATATTTACAAACTATATTGATGAATTGTAATAAAAAATTTAAACTAACTTAAACATACAATAAAATTATAATCATGCGTAAACAAATAGCTGCTGCTAACTGGAAAATGAATTTAACCTTGCAACAGGCCGAATCATTGATGAATGAATTAATGGCAATACCACATAACCTTAATGAAAACCAGGAAGCAGTTTTTGGTGTTCCGTTCCCATATTTAATTTCTATAAAAAATAAACTGGCTGGTAAAAAAAATGTATATATAGCCGCTCAAAATTGTTACGATAAAAAATCCGGAGCATATACCGGTGAAGTGAGTGCCGAAATGCTGAAGAGTATTGATGTGGACTATGTAATATTGGGGCATAGTGAACGTAGAGAATATTTTAATGAAAACCATGCCATGCTGGCCGATAAGATAAATATTTGTTTAGCCAATAGGTTAAAGCCCATTTTTTGCTGTGGCGAAGCATTATCGGTACGTGAAGCAGAAACACAAAATAGTTTTGTTGAAAATCAATTGAAAGAAAGTCTTTTTCATTTACCAGGCGAACAAATGAAAGGTTTTATAATTGCCTACGAACCCATTTGGGCAATAGGTACAGGTAAAACTGCCAGTAATGAACAAGCCCAGGAAATGCATGCACATATCCGAAGTGTGCTGGCAAAGCAATATGGTGCTGCAGTAGCTGATAGCATTTCTATTTTATACGGTGGTAGTGTAAAGGCAAACAATGCAAAAGACATTTTTAGCCAACCCGATGTAGATGGTGGACTGGTTGGAGGGGCAAGTTTAGTAGCTGCAGATTTTGCTGTAATTATTAACAGCCTTAAATAAACAGTAAGTTTTTTGCAAATAAACTGAGTAAGTTTTAAACAATTTTATGTTTATTAAAAAACTTTATCATTATAACA
>DAOLYC010000245.1:0-4195 GCA_035425605.1 Ferruginibacter sp. | reverse complement strand
TTTTTAACCGGTATTACAGAAAGTTCAAGTTCCAAACCATTTACCGATTGTTTTACAAAATTGAAATATTTATAGTTTATATAGTCGTAATCAATTCCATTTTTAATATCCCGATGAAAATACACGATGCGGCTTTTTATTTTTTTGTGAGTTTGCTGAAACCCCAGTTCGTAATTAACAGATTTTTCTGCTTGCAGATCAAGATTGCCGCTATAAGCATCAAATACCTGATAAATAGAGGGCGCTTTATATGCAGAAGCAATACTACCAAATACACGCCAGTTTTTTGTGATGTTGTAAGAAGGATTAAAAGTAAAGGTGCTGTTATTTCCGTACCGTGAATGTTTATTGGTTCTTCCGCCGATTTCAATATTTAATTTTTTTTGCAGGGCACTAAAAAATAAAGAAGTATAAAAAGATGTTTGATGCAATGAACTATCAAACACAGGAGGCTCGTAAGGCCCAAAAGCGCTTTCAGCGTAATAATGCTGGTGCATGTTTGTCCAACGATAATCGCCACCGGCCAAAACAGTTAACCATTTGGCAGCTACAATGCTGCTATATAATTCAATATATTGTGTGCGGCCATTGTATTGATTATCCTCGTATGTTGTAAAACCGGGTGTGTCTGTACTATCATTAAGGTACTTGCGCCCAAGTTGCCGATACTGGTAATTACCTGTAATGCTAACAATTCCTTTTTTATAATACACGCCCAATCCCGAGCTTAGTGTATTATTATTGATAGTATAATCTTTTTCATCGGCAAACACTCCGGCATCAATATCAGCTTTATACTTACTGTATTGAATAAATGATTTTAGTGATAATGAAGGAATAACCTGGTATTGTATTGCAGCATTTACCGCATCACCATTATATCCATCATTATCAAAATTTAAATTACCGGTACTATCATAAGCGGATGAAAAGCCTTTGGTTGAAATTTTTGCATATCGGGCAGTATAACTAAGTTTACCGGCCTTACCATACAATTGAAGGTTTCCTCTAAAAGTATTTTTGCTGCCATATATACTAGTGGCTTTTACATTAACTAGTTTATCAATGTCTTTTTTTTCTGTAATGATATTTATTACACCTCCAATTGCATCGCTACCATATAAAGTAGATTGGGCCCCTTTACAAATTTCTATCCGCTCCACATCATTAATAGATAAAAAGTTAAGATCAAACTCACCATTTATCATAGACGGATCGTTAACCGGAATTCCATCAATCAATACCAATGTTCTTCCCGAAGAAGCTCCCCTGGTGAACAAAGTTTGTACCGAACCTGCATTGTTGTAAGCACCATTTATAGTAATGGCTGCCTGTTCATTTAAAAGTTGTACAACAGTTTTACCGGCACTTTTTTCAATTTGTTCTTTACCTATTATTGTAATTACTTTTCCTGTTTGCGATTGTTTTAAAGGTAATTTTGTAGCAGTAACCACTACTTCATCTAAATTTTTTGTACTGTCTGTAGATTTTTTTTGTAAAAGGTTTTGTGCATACGCCTGGCTACTAAATAAAACAGCAGCCGCAATAAAAATTTTCTTTTTCATTTTAAAAAAGTTTTTAGTTGTAACTGCTTTCTGGAAAAATGTAGAGATATAAAAGCTGTTGAGCCATTACATTTCCTGCCTTTCACCCGAAAGCTTTGAATAATGTTGATGAACCTGGCAGGTCTTCTGGCTTACTCCCTGTTTGTTGCCTTCCCATCTGCCAGCCGGCGGATAGTGGCTTAAAGAACAAACAGTTAACAGAGTTTACAGCTACGGGGATAGCTCCCGACTTTAACGGGATTCCCTTTTAATTTTGATTATGACATCAAAAACCAAATTTGATGCAAATGTAAAGTAGATTGGTTTTAAATTTCATAAACTTCCCTGTTTTTTTTAAGAAATGAATACAATCCTCTCTGGCAGCAGTTTTAGGCTAAAAGTATAAACCACAGTTTACATGATAAGGTTTTTTAAACTCTTCCCTTCGTTTTCAGTATTTTAAAAATTATAACCCAGAAAGGTTGTGCTTATAAAATATTATTATCTTCAAATGATGATACAAAAAACCGTCAGGCTCAATTTATTTTCACTTACCATGATTGTTATTGGTTTTGTGATTGGCATGGGTATTTTTAGAACTGCAGCCACCAGTGCAAAAGATGCAATTAATCCTTCTGTTTATTTCAGCGCCTGGGCCATTGGCGGACTGGTTGCTTTATGTGGGGCATTAACCTATGCCGAAATTGGAAGTCGGTACCCTGTTACTGGTGGTTACTATCGTGTTTTTGCAAAAGCATACCATCCCAGCATTGCTTTTGCAATGAACTGTTTGATATTGGTAAGTAATGCTGCCAGTGTAAGTGGTGTTGCATTAATTGGAAGCGGTTATTTATTAAAATTGTTTCCCGGCAATTGGACAGATATTGATAAAGCATTATTGAGTTCGGCTGCCATTTTAGTTTTTTATATTGTTAATTTAAAAGGGTTAAAAACCAGTTCTACTGCACAAAATATTTTAATGATGATAAAAATAACAATGGTTGTTGTTTTAATATCAGCATTATTTTTTCCGGATAAGTATGCTGTGAACGATGCTGCCAAAGCTGTTGCTATACCCAATGAAACTTTTACCTGGATGGATTGGGTGAAAAGCCTTGGCGTTAGCCTCATTGCTGTATCCTTTACCTATGGCGGTTATCAGCAAACTATAAACCTGGGAAATGATGTACAAAATCCTTCAAAAAATATTCCACGAGGAATTTTAATCGGCATCTTAATTATAATAGGATTGTACATGCTGGTAAACCTGAGTTATTTTAAGATTGTTGGCTTTAACCAAATGAAGGGCGAAAAAGAAATTGCTTATGTAGTTATAGATCGCATATTTGGTAATGGAGGCGCTGGCGCTTTTTCGGCATTGCTTTTTTTGGGTGTACTGGCTTATGTAAATGGCTCTTTATTAAGTAACCCAAGGGTGATGTTTGCTATGGGTGAAGATGGAAGTTTACCAAAGATATTTGCGAAGCATAATGAAAAATCGAATGTGGTTGGTTTTTCACTTAGTGTTTTTTCTGCTTTGTGCATTATCATACTTTATTTTTCGCAGGAGTTTGAACGGTTGTTAACCTTCACCATCTTCTTAGACAGCTTTGGAATGATTTTAAGCGCTGCAACAATATTTTGGTTTCGTAAAAAAACAAAACAACTTGATGGCACCGGCATTTATAAAATAAAAATGTATCCATTGATGCCTATTATATTTATTGTTGCCTATTTTTTTGTAGCCTGTAGCATTACCATAGCCGATCCTAAAGCAGCATTAACAGGAACATGTGTATTGGCTGCTTTTGTTTTATTATATTTTATTTTTCAAAAAAAGAAAAGTAAAATTAATAACGCTGGCTAATAATAATTTCCTATTCAATTATTTTTTCAAGGTGTACCAGTTTACCATCTTCATTCATACCTTCCAAAACAATTTTTAAACGGTTAGTAATATCATTATTGTAAAAACTAATAATTGTCTTATTGTTTTCTTTAGTAGTTATGATATATGGTTTCCACAGTAAGGTGGTTCGTAAATCGGCACGTGATTGGTTATTTTTTGCTGTACTGTAATCGGGCGAATAAAATTCTTTTAAGGGAGAGTAACCTGCTACTAGTATTTTAGATAAATTGCCGGGTTTTAGTCTTGTAGCCGTTTCATAATCTTTATCTTTTTTTAAATACACAGATAATACAGGCGGCAAACCGGGTCTTGCTCCATATTTCTCAATTAATTTTACATAAGCAATATCTTCAATAGAAATTGTTCGTAAATAATCATTATCCTGTTCATTCTCATCTACAAAAATAAGTAAGGGATTAGGGCCATAAATTAAAGTTTTTCCCAGATTAGAATAACTAATTGTTAGCCCGGTTATTTTACCAATTAAGTAATTATAAATATCCTGTTTATCATTGGCATTTACATCATGTAATAAGTCAAAAGCATATCCAGTTGCACCGCCTCTAAAACTTCCTGTTGCATAGTTTTCATCCATCTTCACCAGGGGATCGTTTTTCCAGTTTTGGCGGTTATTGGTTTTCACTACCACTTCATTTAATAATTTGCTGTCTTTTTCAAAACCGGGGTTTTTGTTTTTTATTTCGGTAATAAAGTTTTGTGTATAAATGTTGGAGGTTACAAC
>DAOLYC010000244.1:0-4218 GCA_035425605.1 Ferruginibacter sp. | reverse complement strand
AATCTAAACGGCAAAGCTGGTGCCGCATCCGCAGGTAGTACTTGCGTTTGGATTTTTAAATGTAAATCCACGGCTGTTTAATCCGTCTTGCCAATCAACTTCCATACCCATCAGGTAAATACCGTGTGTTTTATCCATAATAACAGGTATGCCATCAATCTCAAAACTTTCATCATTAGGTGTTGATTTATCAAACCCTAAAATATATGTCATGCCACTGCAACCACCACCTTTAACACCAATACGCAAGCTTTGAGTAGTATCAAACCCATCTTCTTTCATCAGACGGTTAATTTCTGCTTTTGCAGTTCCTGTAAATGTTACCGGAATAACGGTTGTGGGCTCCATAATTAAACTTTGTGTAAAATTAATTAAATAATATAACCTGCTTTTACGAAATACGGCAAAAAAGGGTACTTTATGTTATAATAAAAGTATAAGCTGTACCAATTTTCATAAATATTTGCAAATGGTATAGTATGTGTTGCATTCCTTAATTTTGCCTAAATTATCTAGTATATGAATCTTTCTGCACCAATGGTTCAAAACATTATTCTTGGAGCCATCTTTATGTTTTTTATTGCAATTGCCTGGTTACTGGCCGAATTTAAAGGCATGAAGGATAACATTAATGAACGGTTGGGTATCAATAACGAAGTGATTAAACTTAAACTTCAGGCATTAGAACGTTTTACATTATTTGCTGATAGGTCATCATTAAAAAACCTGGTAACCCGAACAGCAATTACTGGCAATACCGTGCTCGACCTTCAACTTACATTACTGGAAACCTTACGTACTGAATATGATTATAATGTAAGCCAGCAAATATATATTGACCCGAAAATGTGGAAAGCTATCGGCAACCTGAAAGATCAAAACATCTTTATTATAAATCAACTTGCTGCTACATTACCTTCTAATGCAAACGCTATTGAACTAAGTAAACGTATTTTAGAATATGTGGCCAGTACCGAAGCTGATTTAAGCGTTACAGTATTACAAGCATTGCAATTTGAAGCAAAAAGGATTTTATAAATATGTCTACAATAAAAAAAATATTTACCGATTCGGGCATTGAAATAAAAGAATTATATACAGAACCTATAAACCTAAATGAAACACCCGGTGAATTTCCTTTTACCAGAGGAGTACAACCCGATATGTACAGGGGCCGATTATGGACCATGCGACAATATGCAGGTTTTTCAACTGCCGAAGAAAGTAACCAACGTTACCATTATTTATTAAGCCAGGGTGTAAATGGTTTGAGCGTAGCATTTGATTTACCAACACAGATTGGATACGACAGCGACCATGCTTTAGCAGATGGCGAAGTTGGAAAAGTAGGTGTAGCTATAGATAGCCTGGAGGATATGGAAATTTTATTTAAAGGCATTAAACTTGATGAAGTAACCAGTTCTATGACCATCAATGCCAGTGGGTTTATATTACTGGCTTTTTATATTGCACTTGCAAAAAAACAAGGTGCCGATCTAAAGAAAATATCAGGCACTATACAAAACGATATTTTAAAAGAATACGCAGCAAGGGGTACATATATCTATCCGCCAAAAGCATCCATGCGTATTATCACCGATATTTTTGAGTGGTGTGCCAAAGAAGTTCCTAAATGGAATACCATTTCAATTTCGGGTTATCATATACGTGAGGCCGGTAGTACAGCTGTACAGGAAATTGCATTTACTTTAAGTAATGGCAAAGCTTATGTAAAAGCGGCATTGGAAAAAGGATTAGATATAAATGTATTTGGTAAACGTCTTTCTTTTTTCTTTAATGCACATAATAACCTGTTTGAAGAAGTAGCAAAGTTTAGGGCAGCTCGAAGAATGTGGGCCGGTATTATGAAAGACCTTGGGGCAACAGATGCCAAAGCTATGATGTTACGTTTTCATACGCAAACTGGTGGCAGTACATTAACTGCACAGCAACCATATAATAATATAAGTAGGGTTACCGTGCAAACCTTAGCTGCTGTATTAGGTGGCACACAATCATTACATACCAACGGCTTTGATGAAGCGCTGAGTTTACCAACCGAAGAAGCCGCTGCCATTGCATTACGTACACAACAAATTGTAGCTTTTGAAAGCGGTGTTCCAGACACGGTTGATCCTCTGGCGGGTAGTTATTTTATAGAAAGCCTAACCAACGATATAGAATCCGCCTCATGGAAACTTATTGAAAAGATAGATGCGATGGGTGGTAGTGTAGAAGCAATTGAACAGGGTTTTATACAAAATGAAATAGCAAAAAGTGCGTACGAATATCAACGACAAATTGAAAATGGTGAAAAAATTATAGTAGGTGTAAATAAATTTCAGCTAGAAGAAACAACTTCTATCCCGGTATTTAAAGTAGATGAACAAGTACAAACTGTACAGGTAGAAAAATTAAAAAAACTTAAAACAAAAAGAAATAATGTTAAAGTAACAGCATGTTTACTTGCATTGAATAAAAAAGCTGTTTCTGGCGATAACCTGATGCCTGCGGTATTAGAAGCAGTTGAAAATTATTGTACCCTTGGTGAAATTTCCGACGAACTGCGAAAAGTGTTTGGCGAATACAAATAGCCTTTCATATATACAATAAAAAGAAATAAGGTTTATTTATTTCATTACTGAACATGTTTACGTTTACAGTTACAAAGCTAAATTTAATTCAATTCAAATCCTTACTACATTTACAAATATCAGCCTGCATCTTATCTAAACAGCTTTCAATTGATTAAATCCGGTAAAATCATATTCAATATCCCTAACATCATTTTTTACCGTTCATCATTTTAATAAATACTTTACAAGTTTTAAAACTTAATTAATGTAATATTGCCCTCAAAAAAAATAAAATCAAGGCACATATCTTATGAATTTAAAAAACAAAGGCGTTATAAAATTTGCCTTATACTCCGTAACCATTTTAGCTCCCTGTTTTTCGTTTGCACAAACAATTATCAATGGCAAAGTGTTTTATGAAAAAGATGATTCGCCAGCAGCATTCGCCAATGTTGAACTAAACGACAGGTCGGCAGGCACCATGACAGATGGAAACGGAAATTTTAAAATCAATATCTCAAATCCAAAAAATACTGATAGCATCATCATCTCTTCAGTTGGGTACGAAAGCATAAAGCTGCCTGTAAAAGCAGCGTTAAAAAAATCGGAATACAAATTAAAGGAAGTGATAAAAAGCATGGAAGCTGTTACCGTGTTCAACTCTCATGAAACAATGGGCCTCATTTCAAAAACTGTTGGGTACTACCGTAGTTGGAGTTTTAATAATACCGGCGGCGAAATCGGGCGCATATTTACCCTGCCTTATAAAAAATATAAGATAGATAAAGTAAGATTTAAAGCTGCTAATTTATGTGATACCTGTTTACTTCGGGTTCACATAAGAGATGTTGTTGATGGTGCACCCGGAGAAGAAATTATTTCAGACACAATAACCACCATCATCAATAAATTAACACTTGACGATAAAGTTTCTGAATTTGATTTAACAGCTTATGATTACACTTTTACTCAAAAACAGTTATTTGTTAGCATGGAAGTTTTAGGCTGCTCAAACAAAAAAAATGAATTTTGCTCATTTAGTTTTGCCGGAACAGATAAAGGCGAATATATCTACAAATCAAAAAAGTATGCCGACTGGGAAAGTACCAATGATTATACTATTTTTCTAAAACTGTTTTTAAGATACTAACAACTTCATTTTAAGATTTACTGTACACATATCTATTTTATAATTTGTAAAAAACCGTTTTTACAAATTATTTTATTTATACATTTACAGCAACAATTGCTATAAGGATTTGTTTTATTCTAACGCAGAGCCAACTCCATCAACATCGGCAGTTAACTAAATCAAAAAAAATATGTCAGTTAATAAGGAAATAAAAAAAGTAACAACACATACGCTGCAGAAAATGAAAGCGAGCGGAGAAAAAATTTCCATGCTAACGGCTTATGATTTTTCATTTGCAAAAATATTCGACAGCGCCTGTATTGATATTATTTTAGTGGGCGATAGTGCCAGCAATGTAATGGCTGGTCATGAAACTACACTGCCTATTACCTTAGACCAAATGATCTATCATGCACAAAGTGTAGTACGTGGAATAAACCGTTGCCTGTGGTGGTTGATCTTCCTTTTGGTTCATACCAATCCAATTCTCAAATAGCACTGGCATCGGCC
>DAOLYC010000243.1:0-4227 GCA_035425605.1 Ferruginibacter sp. | reverse complement strand
TGCATCTTCCTTTACCTGCAAATGAGTAAACAACCTGCCTTCGCTTAAATGTTGAATGTAAGAAAAGGTGTTAAGGCTTATGTTCACTTCATACCCCACTCCGTTTACATCCACATAAACCTGTGCCGGGTTTTTAAAGGTAAATTTTCCTTGCAGGTATGCGTACATATATTTTTCTGTAAATAGCGAAAATAAGGATTATTTATGAGGTAGCAGCCTTTCAATACAACTAAGGTTTTTTCTGTATTTTTACTTTTCGTTAACAAATAAAAATCATAAGGAAATTTAGAATTACATGCAAAAAATAAATGCAGCAATAACTGCCATTGGTGGTTATGTGCCAGAATACAGGCTTACTAATGCAGAACTGGAAAAAATGGTAGATACAAACGATGAATGGATACGTACCCGTACAGGAATTTCGGAACGAAGGATTTTAAAAGGTGATGGGCTTGGTAGTAGTGATTTGGCGGTGCCAGCAGTACTTGAACTTTGCAAAAAACGTGGCATTAGCCCACAAGAAATAGATTGTATGATTTGTGCCACTGTTACACCGGATATGGTTTTTCCGGCTACTGCAAATATCATTTGCGATAAAGTTGGCGCTATAAACGCTTTTAGTTTTGATGTGATGGCTGCTTGTTCGGGATTTTTATATGCCCTTACTACCGGAGCTGCTTTTATTGAAAGTGGCAGGTATAAAAAAATTGTTATTGTGGGAGTTGATAAGATGAGCAGTATTATTGATTATAGCGACCGAACCACTTGTATTATTTTTGGTGATGGTGCCGGTGCAGTTTTGCTTGAACCTACATTAGAAGATGAAGGGATAAAAGACAGTTTATTAAAAAGCGATGGTAATGGGAGTAAGTATTTACACATGAAAGCCGGTGGATCTGTAAAGCCTTCAACTGTTGAGACCGTTTTAGCAAAGGAACATTATGTTTACCAGGAAGGGCAGACTGTATTTAAGTTTGCAGTAAAAGGAATGGCCGATGTAAGTTTTGAATTAATGGAAAGAAATAATTTATCTGCCGAAGATATTGCCTGGCTGGTACCCCACCAGGCAAACCTGAGGATTATTGATGCTACGGCAAACCGAATTGGTCTATCAAAAGAAAAAGTAATGATCAATATTCAAAAATACGGCAATACTACAGCAGGTACTTTACCCTTATGCTTATGGGAATGGGAAAGTAAACTTAAGAAAGGTGATAATATTATACTGGCAGCATTTGGCGGTGGTTTTACCTGGGGGGCAACATGGGTGAAATGGGGGTATAATAGTTAATTAAATAACTCTGATTATATTAATAAGCCTTTTTGAAAACAATGCTTTATGAAAAAAACAATTTTTATAATACTAAACATCTTATTTTTTTCAATTGCAAACTGCCAAGCACAATACACCCGTTACATTGTAAAACTAACAGATAAAGGCACTAACCCTTTTTCCATCAGCAACCCTATCCAGTATTTAACCCAACGTTCTATTGACCGTAGAACCAGGTATAATATTGCTATTGACTCTACTGATTTACCCATCACTCCCCGATATATTGACAGTATAAAAATGGCTGGTGCAGTAACCATACTCAACACTTCAAAATGGCTAAACCAAATAGCTATACAAACAACCGATGCTGCCGCATTGATTAAAATAAACAGCTTTCCTTTTGTAATTACCACTGCTCCAATTGGCAGTTTTGCTAATACAATTGATAAGCCCGTAAATAAAAAGTTAGATGCATCGCTAACCGAATTACCTGGCAATGCAACACACGCAATAGTTGCAGGAGATTATTATAATTACGGACTTAGTTTTGGACAGGTACATTTACACAATGGGGAGTTTTTACATAACCGTGGTTTTCGTGGGCAAGGAATGCAAATGGCTGTATTAGATGCAGGGTTTTATCATTATTTAACCCTGCCTACTTTTGACAGTATAAGAAACAACGGCCAGGTGTTAGGCACCTGGGATTTTGTAACAGGTAATGCCAGCGTAAATGAAGATAATTCGCATGGTATGTATTGCCTTAGTACCATTGCTGCAAATATGCCGGGAGTATTTATGGGTACAGCGCCAAAAACTTCCTTTTATTTATTTAGAACCGAAGATGTAAGCAGTGAGTATCCAATTGAAGAACAAAACTGGGTTGCAGGCATGGAAAAAGCTGATAGTCTGGGTGTGGAAATTACTTCTACTTCTTTAGGTTATTATTATTTTGATAATCCTGCTTTAAACTATTCATACGCCGACTTAGATGGAAACACCACTTTAAGTGCAAGAGGCGCCGACATGGCAGCAAAAAAAGGTATGCTTTGCGTAATTGCTGCCGGTAATGAAGGTACCAATGCCTGGCATTATATAATTACCCCCTCTGATGCTGATAGTGTAATGGCGGTAGGTGCGGTAAATACATCAGGTGTAGTTGGCAGCTTTAGCAGTTATGGCCCCAGCAGCGATGGACAAATAAAACCCTCGGTAGCAGCAGTTGGTGTAGGCGCTGTAATTGCTAATACTTCTAACGGACAACCAACTTATGGCAACGGTACTTCTTTTGCAACACCAAATATGGCAGGCCTTACCACTTGTTTATGGCAAGCTTTTCCCGAAATAAATAATATGGGTATCATACAAGTTATGCAGCAGTCGGCCACTCGTGCTACCAACCCCGATAACCGGGTAGGATATGGCATTCCCGATATGAAAAAAGCTTTTGTATTACTTATAAAACAATTATATACCCAACAGTCTACGGTTGCCAATTGCAGTGTATCTATACAATTAAATACTAAAACAGATTCTGTAATTAGCATTGATGTAGAAAGAAAATTACCGGGACAAATAAATTATACTACCGTAAATACGCTCACATCTGTTGGCGCTTTTAAATTAAATAATTTAATTTTTACTGACGACCTTAGCAATATTACAACAAGTGGTATTGCCTATCGTTTTAAAATGAATATTGCCACCGACACCAGTTTTTATCTTGATAGCATGGTTGTTAATTTTACTCCTCGCCCTAATCTTGGTGCCGATAAATCAATTGACATTTGTGAGGGCAATAATATTAATTTAACTACTCAGTTTAATACCACCGGATTAACAACTAACTGGACTATAAATGGAACCAATGTTTCCAATCCTGCATCAGTTTCTACTGCCGGTGTTTATCAATTAATAGCAATAAATACAAGCGGCTGTGCCGATACTGCAACGCTTACATTAAATGTAAATGCTAAACCAAACTTGGGTGTAGATCAGTTTTTTACTAAATGTACCGACAGTACCATCAATCTGGTTAATCTTCTTAACACTACAAACTTAACTACCAATTGGACCGTTGGCGGTATTGCTGTTGCCAACCCTTCGGCAGTTTTGGATGCAGGTATTTACCGCTTAATTGCTGAAAATATTTATGGCTGTTCTGATACTGCATTTGTAAGCATAAACAATGATTACCAGATTTGCCTTGCAGCATTAATTGAAAAGGTTAGTATTAACCCAAATCCTGTTATAGATAATCTTACTATTGTAGTTGCCAGGAAAACTGCCGTTAAAGTAGATATACTCATTCACAATGCAATTGGCCAGGTTGTTTATAAACAAACCAACCAGCAAACAGCAGGGCAAAAAACTTATACCATCCCAATGAAAAAAATGAATGGTGGAATTTATTTTGTACAAGTATATCTTAATGATGAAAAAGTTATTGTAAAAAAAGTTGTACTACAATAAAAAATCAATTTTTAAAAACTGCAACAAACATACTATCGGCTTTTTTATGATAACCCAGTAGCAATTGCATTTTCAATAACTGTAAGTTGAATTTTTCTTTGATATGATTTACCACATCTTCATTTTCTTTTTTAAAAACAGAGCAGGTTATATAAACGAATAATCCACCTGGTTTTAATTGAGGAATAACATTGCTCACAATTTTCTTTTGCAGCAAACTATAATCATCAATTATTTTCTTTTTAAAAAGATATAACTGTTCGGGTGTACGGCTCCAGGTTCCACTACCAGTACATGGTGCATCGCAAATGATAAACTGGTAGCTGTTTAGGGGAAGTTGACAATTTTGGGCTGCCAGGTCAACAATAAAAGACTGGTAGTTTTTAATGTTTGCAGTTTTAAATCTTTTTTTAAGATTATTCAGGATGCTTTCTCTAATATCTGAAACGGTAAGTTTAATTTTTCCCTGTAAAATATCA
>DAOLYC010000242.1:0-4271 GCA_035425605.1 Ferruginibacter sp. | reverse complement strand
ATGCTCCTTATCCGGAAAAATCTCATCTTGTTTTGGCAGAAATACGCCTGCACTATCTACAAGATATATTATGGGCAAATTGTTTTCCATAGCAATTTCCTGCATCCGTAAATTTTTTTTGCCGGTGATGGGAAACCAGGCGCCGGCTTTTACAGTTTGATCGTTGGCAACAATTACACATTGCCTGCCGCTTACATAACCAATGCCGCTTACGGTACCACCTGCCGGGCAGCCTCCTTCATCGGAATACATTTCAAATCCGGCAAAAGCACCTATTTCGGTAAAAATGGAATCCTTATCAATTAAATAATCTATTCGCTGCCGGGCTGTTAATTTGTTGCGTTCTTTTTGCTTATCGGCCGATTTTTTTCCTCCACCTTCATATATCCTTTCCAGGTAACGCTTTACGTTACTCCATGACATTTTCATGGCGTCTTCATTTTTATTAAATTCTACATTCATAATTATATTTTTATTAAAACCTCTAATTTTAAAAAACATCAGGCAAACTAAACCAATGCCATTATTATCTTGTACCTGTGTAATGTTTCATTTTGTTTATAATAAACTTTGCGTTTTAATCCGTTTGTTGGTAATTTTAATGATGTTAAATACAATACAAAAATATGGGTAATGAAATTAATCGCATATTAAAACAATTTGCAGAGTTGCAACATGGCAACCATTGGACGGATAATAGTTTTAAAGAAGTATTACACGGTGTAGATGCAGAAAAAGCAATACTAACAATTCATAAAAAAACAAACAGTATTTGGATGCTGGTAGCGCATATTATTTATTGGCGTACCTATGTAGCCAACCGCTTAACAGGTACTGATAATCCACCACCATTTACTGATTTTCATTTGCCTGATGTAACAAATACTGAAACCTGGCACCAGGCATTGCACGATTTTGAAGCTGCATATCATTTACTGCGTAATGCTATCTATCATTTTAATGAAGATAATTTAGACAAACCTTCATCTAAAAAAGATCAAACCTATTTTGAACTTATCATCGGTTGCCTGCAGCATGATGTTTATCACCTGGGGCAAATGATGTTGATAAAAAAAGTTTGTGCATGAAAATTGCATATAGTAAACAAAAATGTTTATTATGATTAAAAAAACTTTTGAACCAACTTTCATTCCCTTTATCTTATTGTTGTTTATCTGTTGCAAACAACAGCCTGTTTTTTCTCAAAAAACTATTAATTACGACCTGGTAAAAGATTTTAAAGCCGTACCCGACGATAAAACTGATAATTACCAGGCTTTTGCAAAAGCAGCAGAAACCTTATCCAGAGCCGGCGGTGGGCATTTAAATATTCCTAAAGGAAAATATTATATAGCTGCTTATAAAACTCCTGGTGCAGATAAGTTATTAAAAGCAACAGATATTACTTTTAAAAACTGTAAGAATTTATCCATTACCGGAAACAATAGTATCATAAGGGTTAATGGCAATTTTACAAGAACAAAAGATTATCAACTGCCGGGATTAAGTTATTACTATAGTAACAATAATACAGTATGCCCTTTTAAATTTACAAATTGTAAAAATGTATTGTTAAAAGATATTACACTTTATGGCGAAGTGGACAAGATGAAAAAGATTGATGGTGTTGTTGAAGGCCAATCGTATGGCGTAGCTATTAATGATAATGAACCAACTGATGAAAGCAGCCATATTGTTCTTCAAAATATTACAGCACATCATTTTGCAGCAGATGGATTTTTAATACAGAGTAACGGAAAGGATATTGTGATGAATAAGTGCAGGTCGTATAACAATGCCAGGCAGGGACTGAGTATTGTAAAAGGCAACCAGATTAAAATACTTAATTCAACTTTCGATTCAACCGCAAATACCGGAGCCTATGGCTGGCATGCACCGGGTGCAGGAATAGATGTGGAAAATGAATTTGGGCCAGGTAAACTTACAGATGTATTGATTAAGAATTGTACTTTCAGGTATAATCGGGGTTTTCAGATTGTTACAACATTATCGTCTGATAGAATAACTATCGACTCCTGTTTTATTTCCGATCTTTCAGAAGGATATTCAAGTGCATTAAATGGAGTAGGTATGTACAGCTTAAATTCCACAATATCCAATTCCATACTTTTTGCAGGCATACAGGTTGATCTTTCTGACCAGATTTACCGTGGCACCGCTATTCAGCAAATTAAAAACAATATTATTTATTCGGGAAACAGGGGAATTGTTAGCGCCGACTTTGCAAGGCCAGTTAATATAACCGGAAATATTTTTGTAATGTTGCCCAAACCGCAACTGGATACGTATTTCCCATACATTCAAAATCACAATTGTGTGTTTAACAACAATATTATTGTGGTGCATGCCGACCGTGTAAAAAGCGAGCCAAATAAAATTACGGCGCTTATTCAAAATTGTATAGAAGCAAAAAATGACTTCTGGCTTATAAATGGATATAATATGCCAGCAGAAAAACAAAAAGATTTTTTCTTTGTTCCGGCTGTTAATAATGTAAAAAATTTAGATAACCAGTTTTTTATGGAGAGCACTGTTGGCAATAGAGTTGCATTCATGTCAAAGCACATTATAACTTTACCACAAGTAAAGAAAATACTCTCCTACAAAATGTTTACTGCATATAAACAATCGGTCTTCAGTAAAAAATATATGAATGAAGCATTAGCCGTACGAAAATATACTGAACAAATTATTGCTGCCGAAAAAAAATGATAGCCATCAATATTATTTAGTTTTAACCTACTGGTTTGTTACAAATTTATTTTCTTTAATTACACCACTGTTGGTAAGTGTATTGTTTTTTTGTTGATGATCGGCTCTAACTTTATCCTCGTACATTAATGCGGTACCTTGCTGGTTAGCGTTTATAAAACTATTATCATTAACAAGTGATTCCTGTACACCAAACAATCGTATCAATTCATAATCATTTCTGCAATCTGATATTTTATTATTTGTAAAAACTAATTTTGGTCCCATGGTACTTTCATCGTTTCCTCCCCGGTACATGTTTAAAAGGTAGCCAACATTATTTTCAAAAACACAGTTGCTAATTTCTATTTTTTCAGTACTGTAAAATCCTTTATCATCATTTTCATCTTTTAAATTAAATAAGGCTCCAGTTATTTTACTGAAAGTAGAATTCGTTACTGAAATTGAATTGGCGAATGAATTTTTAGCAATATTGCAAAACGCTATAACATCTGAACCAGAAAATTGGCAATTATTGATGTTGATGCTGAAATAATTGCAACTGCCGTTTGATTCTGTATTGATAAACTGGTTAAACGCCAATGTATCCGACATCAGGTTAAGGTTTTCTATAATAAGCGAATTGCTTCCGGTTATTTCAAAAAAGTTAATGAGGTTATGATCGGATGAAAATGAGATTTGCCTGTTGGGACCAATGATAAAGGTGTTTTTAACAATAACCAATGGTTTCGAAAAAAAATAAGAATTGCCCGTTAATTCAATTTCAATTTTATTGTTGTTCGATGATAACGCAGCATATACGGCATCAGCATCTTTACACTTAAATACTTTTGTGTCTTCATATTTCCCCGCATCATTTAAATGCCAGCTTATACCCATTTGTTTGCTATTTTGGTATAACGATTTGAAATATGAAAATTCATTACAACCTGCTTCTTTAGGAAAATGTTCCTTTAGCCTTTCACTTTCCATGCTTTGCATTGCAACAGGTAAAATGTCAACCGATCTTTTTGTTATAAAGGGAAATTCAATCTCATCCCATTTATCAAATTTGATTTTAGTTTTTCCAAACCCATTTATGGTTTGTGTATTTTGTTTGTTGCTGATAAAATTATTGGCAAAGTAAATACTATCGGTTGGGCTGGAATGATTAAACAAAACTTCACTGGAAGGGTTATAAAAAACATTGTTGAAAATGTACACATTTATGGGTTGTACTGTTCTTTCCGTATCTGCACCTTCTCCCAGGCTAATGGGGCTGCAATTATAAAATGTATTATTGGCAATTACTGCATCACGTACCGGCAGGTAGCGGTGTGGCGGTGAGTTAAACACACCGTTCATTATTGCCAATGGTGATTTAAAACCCTTGCCCACACAATTGTAGAAATAATTATTTACTATCCAATTGCCTTCATTAATTACCCTTATACCACCCGATCCTCTTTTACCATTACCAAAAAAAATATTTCCTTCAACGGTGTTGTTGTTACCATGCCGTAAAACCACAGAGCCCTGGCATTCTTTAAAAACATTAT